>JBGTCW010000118.1:0-7360 GCA_041748635.1 Ilumatobacteraceae bacterium
ATGTCGAAGGGGATCGACGCACTCGACCGGTTGACGGTGGCGATCGACTCGCTCCTCTCGGTCGACCCGGCCGATCTCACCGACGACGAGCTCCACGAGCTGGTCACGACGTTGCAGCGTCAGCGCCACCGGGTGGCCGCCGCGGCGAGCACGGCGATCTCGGCATGGGACCGGCGAATGGTCTGGGCCGACAACGGCGCCGGTTCCGCCGCCTTACGGCTGGCGAACGACACGTCCTCCTCCCCAGCGTCGGCTGGTGTCGAGGTCAAGCGCGCTCGGCGGCTGCGTTCGATGCCGCACGTGGCCCGAGCACTCGCCGCTGGCGACCTTTCCCCAGACCACGTCGACCTGCTCGCCAAAGCCAATCGACCGTGGCGCAACGACAACTTCGCGGACCACGAGGAGTTCCTGGTCGAGCAGTGCTCGACACTCCGTTTCCGTGACGCTCGCAAGATGGTCGACTACTGGTGCGTCCAGGCCGACGCAGTATCTGCCGAGGATCGCGCCGAGCGTCAGCGCAACGCCGCCCATCTCAACGTGTCGCCCACACTCGACGGCACCGTCGTGGTCAACGGCCAACTCGACCCGATCGGTGGGGCGATCGTGAGCGACGAGATCACGCGACTCGAGCGTGAGCTCTACCTCGCCGACAAGCGCGACGGCACCGTGCGGACCGCATCCCAGCGGCGAGCGGCGGCACTGGTCGAGATGGCCACCAGGTCCGCCACCGCTCCCGCCGACGGGCGCCGACCGAAGCCGTTGTTCACAGTGCTCGTCGGCGACGCCACGATGTCGCAACTGTGCGAGCTCGCCAACGGCACCGTCATCACACCCGGACAGGTGTTCCAGTACGCCGGCGACGCCGACCTCGAGACGGTGCTGTTCGACGGGCCGTCGACGGTCATCTCCGTCTCACACCGGCGCACCTTCACCGGCCGGCTCCGACGAGCCATCGAGGTCCGCGACCGTCACTGTCGACACACGAGCGGATGCGACGTCCCCGCCGACCAGTGCGACGTCGACCACATCGTCCCCCACGCCGCCGACGGCCCCACCAGTCAGTTCAACGGCAAGCTCGAGTGCCATCCACACAACCGCGACCCCGAACGCCACGATCACGGTGGCGTCGCTTGGCCGTCGAGACCGATCGATCGCCTCGACGAGATCCGGTGCCGACTCCGATGGAAAATGCTTCGCGAGCCACCCGACGACGACCGTGAGGATGACCCTGACGACGATCTCGAGGATCGGTCGAAAGGCGAGTCCGTCAGCGACGGCGCGGCGACGTCATCCACTTGACGCTCCGACCGAGCGCGGTCATCGTGTGTCGATGGCTGCCATCGAGATGATCATCGAGCCCCGTCACGCGAAGGTCGGAAGCGGATCGGTGCGCCGAATCCTGCCGTTCCGCACGCGTCGCATGATCGGGCCGTTCATCTTCGCCGATCTCATCGGACCCGAGACGCTGGCTGCGGGCACCGGGATCGACGTCGACGCCCACCCGCACATCGGGCTGTCGACGCTCACCTACCTGTTCGAGGGGCGCATGGTCCATCGTGACTCGACCGGTGCAGTTGCGGCGATCGAGCCGGGCGCCGTGAACTGGATGACGGCTGGCCGAGGGGTCACCCACACCGAGCGCAGCGACCCCGACGACCGCCCGAAGGCTCGCCCGATGCACGGACTGCAGACCTGGGTGGCACTTCCCGACGAGCGCGAAGACGGCGACCCGAACTTCGAGCACACGGCAGCGGACGCGATCCCCGAGTCGGCCGGCGTTCGACTCGTCGCCGGCTCAGGGTGGTCGATGGAGTCACCCGTCGCTGTCAGCTCGCCGCTCGTTCTCGCAGCGCTGCGGCCCACCAGCGATCGACCGATCGCAATCGATGCCCACCATCCCGAACGCGGGGTGCTGGCCATCGACGGCATGCTGCGTCTCGGCGGAACTCCCCTGCAGTCGGGGCAGCTCGCCGTGCTCGCGGCGGGTGAATCTCCGTTGCTCGAGGGCGACGGCTCCGCCATGCTCCTCGGAGGCGAGCCGGTCGGCACACGCTTCATCTGGTGGAACTTCGTCCACAGCGACCGAGAGCGCATCGAGCACGCCAAGGCCGAGTGGACTGCACAACGATTTCCGACGGTCCCCGGCGACCACGACCCGTGGGTACCTCTCCCGACGTGAGTGGACGCGGGCGGATCAGCGCAGCGATTCGTCGCGGATTCGCTTGCGCGAGGCGGCCCAACCACAGATGGGGCAGGTCGCCAGGTCGTGTCGGCGAGCCGGGCAGTACTCGCGTCCGAAGAAGATGATCTGTAGGTGGCGATCGTTCCAGCGCTCGATCGGGAACACGGCCTTCAGGTCGGCCTCGGTGCGTTCGACGGTCGTGCCGTTCGACAGGCCCCACCGCTCCGCCAGGCGATGGACGTGCGTGTCGACGGCGAAGGCCGGAACGCCGAACGCTTGCGCCATCACCACGCTCGCCGTCTTGTGGCCGATGCCGGGCAGCGATTCGAGGAACGTCCAGTCGGCGATGAGCTCACCGCCGGCATCGACGATCTTGTTCGCCGCCGCCCACAGGTTCCTCGCCTTCGTCGGCGCCAGGCCGACCTCGCGGATGTAGCCAAGGATCTCGTCGGGGTCCATCGCCGCCATCTGCTCGGGGGTGCCCGCCCGGTCGAACAGCGCCGGGGTGATCTGATTGACCTTCTTGTCGGTGGTCTGCGCCGACAGCGCCACCGCAACGAGCAGCGTGTACGGGTCGCGATGATCGAGCGGGATCGGCACCTGCGGGTATAGCTCGTCGAGAATGTCGCCGATCCGTTGCGCCTTCTCCGCCCGCTTCATGCCGGCACGCTACCGAGCGACTCGTTGGGCGAGCAGCTCGTCGAGCAGCGCCAATCCGCTCGCTGCAACAGGGGTGCGGCGGGCGGCGTGGTCGAGCACGACGAGATCGCGACCGGGGGCGTCGACCATCACTCCCCCGGCCTCGCCCAGCACGAGCATCGCCCCGACGTAGTCCCACACGCCGTGGGCGTCGGTGCTCATGTCGACGAACGCATCGAACGAACCACTGGCGACGCCACAGATGTCGAGTGCCGATGCTCCCATCGCCCGGAACTGGCGCCAACCGTAATGATGGTCGGCGAGACCGCTGACTGCGACGAACGCGTCCGCGAGCGGCACGGACGAGTCGACCGAGATCTTCACACCGTTCAACGTCGCTCCCCCACCGAGGCGGGCGACGTACCGGTCACCCGTCGCCAGGTTCGCGACCATCGCCGCCGTCGCCACCCCGCCGACCACGAGACACAACGAGGTCGCGCACCACGGCAGTGCCCGGCTGGCGTTCGTCGAGCCGTCGAGGGGGTCGACGACGACGATCCCCAGGGGCGAGGGACCACCAGCAGGGTGCTGGATTCCGGTCTCCTCCGACAGCACCGAGTAGCCGGCCCCCAGCAGCGGCTCGACACAGATGGTGTCGACGTCGAGGTCGACGAGGTACTGACCTGGCCGAGCGCCGGACTCACCCCAATCGGTCGTCGTCGCTACCGCCTCCATCGTGAGCGAGCAGATCGTCGAGAACAGCTCGACCGCAGCATCGCGATTGGAATCATCGTTGGGATCGTCCATCGTCAGGGACGGTAGTGTCCGGACTGCATGGCAGTGATCGACGTAGCAGGGTTCGTCGCCGATGTGAAGAGTCAGGCGATCGACCACGGATTCCACGTGCACGACGAACGGCACTTCGTCGAGACCTACTCGTTGCGTCAACTGTGGGAGGTCGACCTGCATCCCGAGGAGGCCTGCGCCGGCCCGATCGACCTCCATCTGTCGCTCGACGTCGATCCGCGGGCGATGCTCGGTTTCGAAGACGAGGTCATGAAGCTCGATGAGATCGACGACCCTCCGCCCACGGGTTTCACGTTCCCGTTGATCTTCACGTGGACGTTGCCGCCCCTCCTCGATCCGCCCGATCTGCTGGTGCTCTCCATCGACCTTGCGGGGATCGGCGGGATCGACCTGCCGGTGGAGGTGTCAGCGATCGACTCGTTCCCGAGCGTCACCGACGCTCCAGAGCGCAGCCTGTCGATCGTGGCCAAGATGACCGTCGATCTCGCCGACGTGTACATGAACGTCGATGACGCCATCGAAGCCGCGCTCGATCGGTGCAAACATGTCAGTCTGTACCTGCTCGAAGGTGCCCCGAAGTGGCTCGACGAGTACTGACCACCGCCGATCGACCGGCCCAGCGAGGAGTGACATGCGAGTCCACGAACTGATCGACATCCTCAGTGACCAGCCGGCCGACGCCGAGGTCGAACTTGCCGTGATCGCCCCGGTCGAAGACGGATCCGACGACATCACCGTCGACCGCTACTTCGTCGACGGCGTGCTCCCCTGGGAGGACGACGAAGACGACGAGGACAGCGATGGTGAACTCACGATCTGGCTCGTCGGCGGCGAGGAAGCCGACGTCAACGCTTTCCTCGACGCGATCGAACAACCCGACGCCTGACACTCACCCAAGCACCCGGAGGTCGCCCATGCACGCCAGTCAGCTCCGAGGACTGCCGCTCTTCGACGGTCTCACCGACGACCAACTCGAGGCGTGCGCCGCCGAGTTCGAGGAGATCGAAGTCCTCGCGGGCGCCGGTTTGATTCGCGAGGGTGACTACTCGTACAAGTTCTTCGTCGTCGTCGAGGGATCGGTCGATGTCCTGCGCGACTTCGTTCCGGTCGCAACCCTCGGGCCGGGTGAGTACTTCGGTGAGATGGGCGTCGTGACCGGGGCTAAACGAACTGCCCGCGTCGTCGCACAGCAGCGGTCGATTGTCGGGCGCCTCATGACGTGGAATCTCCGACGGTTGATGGAAGAGTACCCCACGATCGGCGCGCACATCCAGGCAACGATCGACGCCCGAGCATCGGGGTCGGAGAGATCATGAGACCTCGTGCGGCCGAGCAGCTCCTGCGAGCGCAGGACTTCATGCTCTCGACCGACGGATACGGCACCGGCGAGGGCCAGAGTTCGAGCGGCCCTTCGGACGCCGACCCGGCTGCACTCGGCAAAGACGTCCGACTCAGAGGTGGCGTGTCCACCGTCCGCTCTGGGACTTGCCCGACGAACTGCTCGACCGCTTCCGCTCGAGCGCGTCCCGAGCCCGAGCGGCGCATCATTCCGGCAAGAAGATGGTGGGGCTGAAGGACTTCGGTTGATGGGTGACGAATGGTCTTCGGTTGATTCGTCACACTCGTTCGTTCACATCGTGGCTCGTCCGCCAGGCACCGATGCGCGCTTCTTGCGGACTTCGCCGGTGGTGGTGCGTTGCTCGGTCCTGAGGAGCTGGTCACCGTCCAAGAACTGCATCACCTCGTTGGTCACCCACACATCAATGTTGCAGCCGGCAGCGGCGACACCCAGGCAGACCTGTTGCCAGTTCACACACACCACACCGACCTTGCTCGCACGACGTGCCACCCAGACCCCGTCCCTTCGCGCCGGGTCCGGTCGAGCCGACGCAACCGCCCGCAACGGTGTCACCACTGCGAGCCCGTCACGCTGGAACCGTTGAACCGGGGTGTCCATCGCGATCGCCTGGTGCGGGCGGTTCGTGTTGTAATCCTCGACCCACTCGTCGAGCTCGGCCTGCAGCACTGCGATGCTCGCGAACACCCGATCGGTGCGGCACTCGCTGCGCAAGCTGCGATGGAACCGTTCGATCTTGCCGGTCGTGGTCGGTGAGCGTGGCTGGGTGAGCCGGTGCGTGATCGCGTTCTCACGACAGATCCGATCGAACAACACTTCCATCGGCGTCCCACGTTCCCACCGCTTCCACTTGCGATCCCGCGGCCGACGAGCTGCCGGGTCGATCAGGTCCAACCGAACCAACGCCCGATACACACCCGCTTCCGACGGCACCGGGTCCACACCCCGACGCCTCAACTCGAACACCAACCGTTTCGGACCCCACCCCGGATGCGCCCGGCGCAGCTCCGCCAACGCAACCTCGACCGCCGATGGCATCTGGTGCAGACACGACCGAGGTCGATGCGACCGATCCATCAAATTCTCCAAGCCACCGGCCTCATACCGCGACAACCACACATGCAACGTCTTGCGCGACACCCCGAACCGGGCCGCCACCTCCGTCACCGTGTCGCCATCGGGGATCACTGCCAGCACTGCCAGATAACGCTGCTCACTCATGCTCATCTCCCTCATCACGGGAGTGTCACGCATCAACCGAAACCAGCGTCACCAATCAACCGAAACACCGTCACCCATCAGCCGACGCCCCACAGAAAGGCATCAGCCGACGTAACACATGATGATGGTGGGGCGGGTGGGGCTCGAACCCACGACCCACGGATTATGAGTCCGCTGCTCTAACCGACTGAGCTACCGCCCCGGAGACCGGGCCGGCCCCAACATACGAGAAACGGGCCCCCGATGTTCGGGGGCCCGTCACCATGGCTCCGGGAGCAGGGCTCGAACCTGCGACCACTCGATTAACAGTCGAACGCTCTGCCAGCTGAGCTATCCCGGAAGGTCGAGCAATGACGTTACCGCCTCGATCCGAGCCATCACACGTCGATGGGTCGTAGCGCACGAGTAGACGACCGTGGCACAGCCTTTCGCGTGCTTGGCATGTCGCCTCGAAGGATCAGCCACCGCTCGATACGGCTTCTGGAATTGCACGGCGGGAATGTCGAGCACAGCGCTCCAGTAGGCGGTGGCATCGCTCAGATCGAGTCCTTTGTGGAGGTAGAGCCGACACCGCAGTCGAGATTCGTCGATTCCGAAGTGTCCGCGCAACCACGTCACGAAGACCCGGAGGTACAGCGAGTTGGTGTTGGCCATCGACACCCGATCATCGGTCTTCGCACCTTCACCGGCGTAGAGGCCGAGAGCGAACAGATCGAGGTCACGAGCCGTCAACGAGCCGACGAACTCCGCAGCTTCGACGCGACATCGCTCGATCTCGGCGAGCTTGCGAACGTGCAGCGGATGGGGCTTGTGGTCGCCGTGACCGCGGTTGCGCGGCCTCGGCACGAAGTCGACGTCTCGTACCCACACCGAGACCGAACCCTTGGAGACACCGAGTTCGTCGGCGATTTCCTGCAGGGTCCGCGACTGTGCCCGCAGTTCTCTCGCTCGCTCACGTTCGACGAACTTGCCTCCGTAGCCCACACGTCGATCGTGGCATGGGGGTCTGATGGAGTTGGCCGGGGTGCGTCAGGCCGAGGCGAGGATCGGCAGACTCGGCGACTCGCTGCCGCCAGCGGGCTCCTCGGTGACGCCGAGCACGAAACCGGTGGGATCGATGTCGGAGAATCGCTCGGCCAGGTTGCCATCGGCAT
>JBGTCW010000119.1:0-10582 GCA_041748635.1 Ilumatobacteraceae bacterium
GGCTGGGGACTGTCGACGAACCCGCCCTTGGCGTAGCGCTCCAGTCGCTCTCGGGCTTCGTCCGAGAGCAGGTCGACGGCATCGAAGAACCCGTCCGGCCCAGCGGCACGAAGTGCGGTGTCGCCCTCGCTCGATCGGCGCGGCAGGGTCGTCGTCAGGAGGACGAGCGGCACGGTGTCGGAGCGGCCCCGCAGCGCATGGGCACGGCCGAGCGTCTTCCACACGGCGTCGGTGCGCGCCAGACCACCTCGATGCGTGATGAACGCTCCAGCCACGTCGAAGTACCAGAGGGCATCGTCGTCATCGGCCGCGACGATGCTCACACTCACGCCGGTCTTGGGAATCCGGCGATCGTTGTCGATGATTCGAAAGCCGGCCGACTCGAGTACGTCGACGGCGAGCTTGCGGGCCGCTTTGCCCTCGCGCATCGCACGACTCTCGAAGTCGTCGTCGACTGCGGGCTCGGTTGGTATGGATGTCGGCGTCGAGGACTGGGCGGGTGGCTCTGCGGCCAGCGCCTGCTCGACACGTTGTCGAGCGATGTCGACGAAGCTCGGATCGAGGTCGTAGCCGGCGTACCGGCGGCCGAGCTGGGCGGCGGCCACCAAGGTGGAACCGCTCCCCATGAACGGGTCGATCACGAGGTCGTCGGCGAACGTGTACAGGCGGATCAGCTGCTCGGGCAGCTCGACCGGGAACGGCGCCGGATGTCCCACCCGCCGGGCGCTCTCCGGTGGGATCGACCACACATCGAGGGTGAGCGCCATGAAGTCCTCGGTCATCAGCGTGCTCTCGTGCGGGAGGCCCTCGGCAGCGCGCTGCTTGACGGTGCGCGCCCGATCGAACCGACCTTTGCTGGCGACGATCACCCGCTCGGTGATGTCGCGCAGGACCGGATTCGATGCGCTTCGGAACGACCCCCACGCGCACGAGCTGCTGGCCCCCTCGGCCTTCTGCCAGATCAGCTCACCGCGCAACAGCAGACCGAGGTCGTGTTCGAGGATCCGGATGACGTCGGCGGCCAGGCTGCGATAGGGCTTGCGACCCAGGTTGGCCACGTTGACGGCGATGCGGCCGCCGGGCTCCAGCTTGCGAACGCACTCGGCGAACACCTCACGGAGCAGTTCGAGATACTCGAGGTACGACGACGGCACACCGTCGCGCTCCAACTCCTCTTCGTAGGTCTTGCCGGCGAAGTAGGGAGGTGACGTCACGACCAACGCGACGGTTCCGTCGTCGATGGCGTCCAGGTGTCGCGCGTCGCCGTGATTGAACGGCTCGGCGATCGGTGTCGGGAGGTGCACGGTGTCGTCGGCGGAGATCTCCGGTGCGCGAAATCGGTCGTAGAACGCCGTGGCGTCGTGGCTCTCGCGTGCGCCGACACCGAAGTTGGATGTCGACGTCGAGCGCCGTGCCGTCATGAGCGGGACCGTCCGGTCATGACGCAAGATGCTACGCGACCTGCCCGAACACACGCGCGATGCCCATCGCTGCGACGATCGCCGAGGAGCGGGTGGCGCCGGTCCAGGTCGCCTTCGGCGTGGGTTGTCCTGCGATTGTCGATTTCGTCGCCGCACGCGATCGGGTACCGTTCGCCAATGGCCAGGGTTCGGCAACCCACGAGCGAGCATCGACGGTCGATCGAAGACAGCCTGCGGTGGCGGGGCTTCGAGCATCGTGCCGATGACATCTTCATCAGCACGCCGCCGAAGAGTGGCACCACATGGATGCAGGGCATCGTGTCGTCGCTGCTGTGGCCCGCCGGTGATGCGCCCGGTGAGCGCAATGATCGCAGTCCGTGGGTCGATGCCCGTTTCACGCCCGTCGAGGACCTCCTCGCCCACCTCGGCGCCCAGCAGCATCGCCGATACATCAAGACCCATTCGCCCGCTGACTGCGTGCCGATCTTCGAGGAGTGCACGTACATCACGGTGTACCGCGACGGTCGTGACGCCCTGATGTCGTGGGCCAACCATCGCGGCGCCATGCGCCCGGAGGTGGTCGATTTCCTCAATGCCACCGGTGCCGAGGAGGGACTGAGCGCGCTCCCGTCGTGGGACGGCGACATGGACGACCTGTTCGACCAGTGGGCAGCCGACTGCTCGCCGGTCACGCACCTGGCCTCGTGGTGGCCGCTCCGTCACGAGGGGTTCGTCTACTTCGTGCACTACAACGACCTGAAGTCGGATCTCGAGGGCGAGATGCGACGGCTCGCCGCGTTCCTCAGTGTCGAGGTACCCGAGGAGCTGTGGCCCGCAGCCGTGCGTCGATGTGGACTGTCGGAGATGCGTGAGGAGGCTCGCGACGCCGGACGGATCAACATGGTGTTCCAGAACGGCGCAGATTCGTTCTTCCACAAGGGAACAAACGGTCGCTGGCGCGACGTGCTGACGCCAGCCCAACTCGACCGCTACGACGCAATGGTCACCGCCGGACTCCCTGCCGAAGCGGCGCAGTGGCTCGAGTCGGGTTCGCTCGCCAACGGCGCGAGGCCTCACGAGGTCGGGTAGGACGAGAGCGGTTTCCAGGTGGCGATGACGGCAGTGGTGTCGTCGACGATGCAGTGCAGCAGCACCTCGTCGTCGGTGGCGAGGTCGAGGTGTACTCCGTTGTAGGTCGCCGCCCGACCCGACGGCATACATGCGGCGACGGGAGCGTCGTGGACGACGCGCATCTCGTCGACGTCGATCACCTGCAGACCGCCCAGTTGCACCGGACCCGAGGGAGTTGCGAGCTCGCCGACGCCGGTCGCAACCACCTGGGTTCCCTGGACGCAGCCGATGTCCTGTAGGTCGACCCAGCGTGTCGACGTGGTCCGCTGGTCGAGTATTCGCCCGCTGGTGTCGAGTCGGTACCAGCGTCGCGATGCCCACGACACAGCGAAGAGCGTGCCGTCACTCAGCGGGCACAGCGCACCCAGGTGGTCGTCGAACACGAACGCCGTCGTCACGGTGAGGTCGCGTCCCAACCGAATCACGCGGGTCGTCGAACGTGGGCGATACTCCGCGACCGCGATCCAGCATCCGGTGGCGTCGACGGCATCGACGTGCAGTCCACCCGGATGGAATCGATCTCCATCGGTGACGTCGATCCGATCGATGACCGCGCCGTCGCCCGACACGACGAGCACCTCACCGACGCGTCGATCGGTGTGCACCGTGGTCACGAGCCAGTCATCGCCCCAGCGAGACAAACCCTGCGGATGTCCGACGTCGCCCTGCACGCCCGTGTCGTGGGTCAGGTCCCAGGCCGTGGTGCGACCCACGGAGCGCAGAGACGCACGCCCCAACGGGTTCACCTCGCCGAGCGCGTGAGGCGGTAGGTCGCAAGCGCTGCGGCCACCACGAGCAGCACGAGCGTGGCGACCATGCCAACACTGGTGACGGCGTGGGGCAC
The DNA here is from genome assembly GCA_041748635.1 of Ilumatobacteraceae bacterium. Lineage (GTDB taxonomy): Bacteria > Actinomycetota > Acidimicrobiia > Acidimicrobiales > Ilumatobacteraceae > Sva-07. Next base: position 3,397 of record JBGTCW010000119.1, read on the forward strand.
GGTGCTGTCGGCGCCGGGATTACGCCCGGCGATGCCGACCGGTGCGGCGCCGATTTCGGCGAGCGACGAGACCCACAGCCAGAGCGAAACGCTCACGCCGCCCGCGGCGAGCCCGAGTCCGTAGCTACGAACGATCAACATGCCGACGACCCCGGCGAGTGCGATCAACCCGACTTCGACGAGTCGACCGGCGAAGAACGCGGCGGGGAGATCGCGGGTCGGATCGACCGATCGGAAGTTGTCGGCGAACGACGCACCGTCGACCGGTACGAGCGGTCCGAACGCAACAACCACCGTGGCGACGGCGGTCAGCGCGGCGATCAATGGGTTGAGCGCCGGTCGACCGCCCGCGCCGATCGACCGCAGCGATGCGGCAAAGACCAGGAGCCCGATCACCCCGACGCCGACGATCAGCCACCACCCGAGGTCGCGGGTGACCCGGAGCGTGAACTCGAGCGACGACGTGCGGGTGATCGACTGTGCGACGGCGATCGGAAACTCCGCAAGACCGATCGCCAGGGCGGCCCATCCGGTGAGCGCCAATCCGGCTCCACCGGCGAGTCCGGCACCCCACCGCAGTCCGAAGCAGCTGAGCAGTGCCCCGAGCACCATCACCGCCGCCCCGATGAACCCCGCGAGGCCGAGGTTGGAGCCGAGTTGCTCCAGCGTCTGCGAGCCGGTCACGATTCCCGGTGCCGGCCGCGTGGTCCGCAGGTCGATCACGTCGGCGACGATCGTCATGAGCGTGGCGCCCGCACCGATGAGTGCGAGCAGGAAGATGATGCGGAACCGGAACGGCTCACGGGCGATCGGGTACTCGACGAGGTCGGGATGACCATCGAAGATCCTCGGCATGTCCGCAGTGTTGGGCGGAGCGAACGACTCGAACTCACCGATCGGCGTCGCTGCGAGGCCGCTGACCTCGGCGGTTTCGAAGGATTCGGTCATCGCAACTGATTCGGTCATCGCAACGGGTTCGGTCATCGCAACTGGTTCGGTGACAGCGAGGTCCACGACCTCCACGCGTTCGGTTGCGTCGACCGGTTCGGTGGCCGCGACGTCCACGACCTCGATGCGTTCGGTCGTCTCGTCGGGCTCGGTCGTCTGGTCCGCCTCGTTCTGGTCGCTCACCGAATCGTCGCTGGCCGGAGCCGGGGCGGAGTCGGACAGGCTGGTGCCGCAGTCGTGGCAGAACTTCTGGTGCTCCGAGACCTCGATCCCGCAGCGGGGACACCGCATGCCACGACTGTAGGAGATCGTGCGGCGGTGGCCGTATCGCTCTCGCAGCCGTCGGACGGGTGGCATCGCTGTCCTGGTCGGCGACACTGTCACGGTGGCCGGACGATTTGCGCCCTCGCCGACCGGTGACCTGCATCTCGGCAACCTTCGCACCGCGGCGATCGCCTGGCTGTCGGCTGCGACGCGGGACGACGACTTCATCGTGCGGATGGAGGATCTCGATCGTCATCAGGCGAGCCTCGAGATCGAGTCGTCGCAACTCCGCGACCTCGCTGCTCTCGGCATCGAGTGGACGGGTGACGTGGTCCGCCAGAGCGATCGGTTCGATCGCTACGAAGCCGCGATCGAACAACTCGCGTCGCGTGATCTGGTCTACGAGTGTTACTGCACTCGCCGCGAGATCCGAGCCGAAATCGAGTCGGCATCGCACGCTCCGCACGGTCCGCCCGGGTCGTACCCAGGGACCTGCCGTGATCTCACCGTCCGCGAGCGGGACGACCGGCGACTCGGGGGGCGTCCGCCGGCACTGCGGCTGCGCACCGAGCACGAGGTGATCGAGTTCGATGACTGTGTGCATGGTGCGGTGACCGGTGTCGTCGACGACGTCGTGCTGCGACGAAATGACGGAGTCCCCGCCTACAACCTCGCCGTCGTCGTCGACGATGCCGCGCAGGGTGTCACCGAGGTCGTGCGTGGCGACGACCTGCTCAGCTCGACCGCACGACAGATCCATCTCCAACAACTGCTCGGCTACGACCGACCGACCTACGTCCACGTGCCGCTGGTGGTCGATGAGATCGGCGAGCGCCTCGCGAAGCGGCGCGGCGTGCCGGTGACGATGGCCGAACTCGCAGCGACGGGCATCGCTCCCGCCGATGTCGTCGCATGGATCGCGTCGTCGCTGGCGATCGATGTTCCACCAGCGGGTGCCACGCTCCGTGATCTGATTGCGACGTTCGATCTTCCCGCCATGACCGCCGAACCGGTCAAGATGCCTACGTTCACGAGTTCGACCTGACAGCCGTCGCAACGTTGCGGAGGTGACGACACGGCCGCGGAAACGAGCGTTAGGCTCACTGACCGTGGTGGAACAAGAGCGCAAGCGAGCGAAGATCGGCACCCTCGTGGTGTTCGGCCTCGTCGCGATCGCCGGGTGTTCCACCGCCGTCACCAGTGGCACGGGCGGCGACGGAGCCGGAGCCGCCGAGTCACCGGGCGCCATCAACGCCATCACCATGGACGACTCGACCCAGCCCGAGACCGCGTCGGACTCCGAGTCCGCCTCCGAGTCGGCCGCCACCGACACCACCACGACCACCAGCGTGACAACGCCGACCACGACGGTTCCACCGCCCACCACGGAGGCACCGAGCACCACCGAGGCGCCCACGACCACGGCCGCGCCGACCCCGACCGTCCCGGCGAACATCGTGCCGGTCGCGGTCCTCGATCCCCCGCTGCAGGCCGTTGGCTCGCGAAGTGGACAAGAGACCGCCCGCATCCAGCTGCGCCTCTTCGAGCTCGGTTTCTGGGTCTCCGCCGCCGACGGCGAGTACGGCCTCACGACCAGGCAAGCGGTGATGGCGTTCGAGAAGTACATGGGCTTCGATGCCGACGGCAACGTTGACGATCGCACCGCGGAAGCGCTCACCACGATGACGCTGCGCCCGGTCGCCCGTGCCAACTCGGGCACGCTCGTCGAGATCGACAAGGCCAAACAGTTGCTGTTCTTCGTGGTCGATGGCGCGACCGAGTGGATCCTGAACACCTCGACCGGCAACGGCGAGGAATACACCGAGCCCGATCAGAACACTCCGGGTGAGATGATCACCGGAGTGTCGCTCACGCCGAGCGGCCTGCACAAGGTCAACCGTGAGCGGCCTGACGGTTGGTGGGAGGGTGACCTCGGCGAGATCTACCGACCCAAGTACTTCGTCGGCGGAGTCGCTGTACACGGTTCGAACAGCATCCCGAACTACCCGGCGTCGCACGGGTGCGTGCGGGTCAGCGTGCCGGCGATGGACTGGATCTGGGACAGCGGCATCCTGCCGATGAGTACCCCGGTCTGGGTTCACGACGGCGCCTGAACGTCGTCCTCGCGACCGACGCGCGACCTCCACGAGCCCGGTCGACCGACCGTCCGTCTGGGAGACTCTGCGCCATGCTGCCTGCCATCGGAGCCGTACGGCCGTGGGCCGATCCCCATCTCGTGTCGGTCAATCGGTTGTCGATGCGCCCTCCGACCCGTGCGTCGAGCACCCTCGACGACGCACGAGCCGGCGAATCGTCGTGGCGTCGATCGCTCGACGGCAGGTGGCAGTTCCGACTCTTCGATGACCCCGACCGGGTGCCGGCATCCGCCGTGACCAAACCGGTGGCCGAGCGAGGATGGTCGAGAGTGACCGTGCCGGGTAACTGGACCCTGCAGGACGTCGGCGACCTGCCGCAGTACACCAACGTCCGCATGCCGTTCCCCGGCCCGCCGCCCCGGCTGCCCGAGCGCAACCCGACCGGCGTGTATCGCCGGACGATGACGTTGCCTGCCGGGTGGATCGGCCGGCAGATCGTGATCCACATCGGCGGCGCTGAGAGCGTGCACGCGCTGTACGTCAACGGCGAGTTCGTCGGCTATGGCACCGACAGTCGCCTCGCCAGCGAGTACGACATCACCCCGTTTGCGCGTGCCGGCGCCAACGACGTCGCGGTCGTGGTCTCGCGTTGGAGCGCCCACAGTTACGTCGAGGACCAGGACCAGTGGTGGATGGCCGGTCTGCATCGCTCGGTCTTCGTCGAGGCCCGCAACGCCGTGCACGTCGCGTCGCTCGTGTGCGATGCGGGTCTACTCGACCCCGGGACGCCAGGCCGCGTCGGCACGTTGACCACCAGCGCCACGATCGGCGGACTGCAGCCGCCCGGTCCAGGTTGGACGGTGCGCTTCGGCGTCGAGACCACGACCGGTCGCCGCGTCGGCCGCCCTCAGATCGTTGCGGTGCCACACCAGTTCGCGGCGCCCTACCGATTTCGCGGCCACGTCGCGACCGCATCGTTCGAATGCCCGGGCATCGATCCGTGGTCGGCGGAGTCACCGACCCGCTATCGCGTGACGGCCGAGCTCCTCGACCCCGACGGTGCGCTCGTCGAAGCGCACGCGCAGCTCGTCGGGTTCCGCAGCGCCGAGGTGCGTGACCGTCAGCTCTTGGTCAACGGCGCACCGGTGTGGATCTTCGGCGTGAACCGCCACGACCACCATCCGACCCGTGGCAAGGCCGTGACGCTGGCCGACATGCGCGACGACCTGCTCGCCATGCGGAGCAACAACATCACTGCCGTGCGCTGCTCGCACTATCCCAACGATCCCGGATTCCTCGACCTGTGCGACGAGATCGGCATGTACGTCGTCGACGAGGCGAACATCGAGAGCCATGCCTACAACACGAGCCTCTGCGACGACCCCCGATACCGGTCGGCGTGGTTGTCGCGCGGCGCTCGGATGGTCGAGCGCGACCGCAATCATCCGAGCGTCATCCTGTGGTCCCTCGGCAACGAGGCGGGCTACGGGACGAACCACGATGCGTTGGCCGGCTGGATCCGTCGAGCAGACCCGTCGCGGCCGTTGCACTACGAGGGAGCCGTGTTCCACGACGGATGGGTCGACGGTGGAACTGCGGCGAGCGATGTGGTGTGCCCGATGTATCCCACGATCGACGCGATCGCAGAATACGGACGCAGCGGTGCCGGGGTGAGGCCGCTCATCATGTGCGAGTACAGCCATGCGATGGGCAACTCGAACGGCTCACTCGCCGACTACTGGGACGTGATCACGACCACGCCCGGGCTGCAGGGTGGATTCATCTGGGAGTGGAAGGATCACGGGCTGCTGACCCGACTGCCGAGCGGAAGGCGTGGCTACGCGTACGGCGGACAGTTCGCCGACGATCCGAACGACGGGAACTTCGTCGCCGACGGCTTGATGTCGGCCGACCTCCGCCCGCACCCAGGCATGCAGGAGGTGAAGTGGGTGTATCGGCCGGTGGTCGTTGCGCTCAACGGAGACGTGTTGAACGTCACCAACCGTCGGAGCTTCCGTGACCTCTCGGATCTCGCCGCCGAGTGGGAGTTGCTCGTCGCGGGGTCGATGACGGCGTCGGGCACGCTCGACGTGGGTGACGTCGAACCCGGAGCGATGGTCGCCGTCGCGCTGCCGTGCAAGGTTCCCGACGCTGCCGAGGTGCACCTCAGCGTGCGCTGGCACCAGCGCCGCGCGACCGAATGGTCACCGAAGGGGCATCTCGTCGCCTGGGACCAGCACGAAGTGCGCGCGTCCGAATCCTCGGCGACCTCGACGTTGCCGAAATCCCCGAACTGTGCGCAGATCGGACCGCCGGTGGCGAAGGTGCGCACATTTTTCGGGCGGGGTGGTGGTCCGGAGCTGCAGTTGTTCCGGGCGCCGGTCGACAACGACGGGTTCAAGCTGATGCCCGAACTCGGTCGGCGCATCGGCGTCGGCGGCGACGGGCTGCGGCACTGGATCGATGCGGGCGTCGACCGGATGCCGGCGGCGGATCTCGTCGAACACGACCACGACGTCAGCGAGCTCGACGACGGTTCGGAGGTGCACACCCATGTCGTGGGCGTGCCCGATGATCTCGACGATCTGGCGCGGATCGGTGTGACCTTCGCGCTGCGACCAGGATTCGATGAGCTCCGATGGTTCGGTCGCGGACCGCTCGAGAACTACCCCGACCGCAACCGCGGCGCGATGCTCGGCGAGTGGGCCTCGGGCGTCGACGAGCCGCCGTATCTCGTGCCTCAGGAGTTCGGCCTGCGCACCGACTGTCGTTGGTTCGAGTTCATCGATGCCTCGACGGGCACCATCGTCCGCCTCGACGTCGTGGAGCCCGGTTCGTTGCACATCTCCGCCACCAGGTTCACCACCGGCGACCTCTACGCCGCGGCCCACGAGACCGACCTGCGTCCGCGTCGCGAGCTGATCGTCCACGCCGACGTGGTGCATCGCGGGCTCGGCACCGGGAGCTGCGGCCCCGACGTGCTCGATCGTTATCGCATCCGACCCGGCACGTACCGCTTCGCCTACCGACTGAGCGTCACGCCTGGAGTCTGACTCCCGACGTGATCGCGGCCATGCCGTTCTCGTCGGTGAAGTTGTCGATGCGGTCGCCGATCCACTCGAACAGGCTCGCCTGGGCGACCACCTGGAAGACGAAGTAGGCAACGAGCAGCACGACGGCGACGATGGCTGCGAAGCGGATCCACTTGATGACACGGTTGGTGTATTCGGAGACCAGCGGGACGATGTCGCGTTGCATCTGGCGGGCGCGCTCGGAGAACAGATCGGCAGCACGATCGACCTCGCCACGCGCCGCGCGGCGGACCTCCTCGACGATCTGGTCACTGTCCGGTCGCCCTGACCGGTTCGAGAGCGCCCGTTCGACCGCCGCCGCTGGCGCTACGTATCGGTGAGCGGCCTCGAACGCTTCGCGTTGCTCGAACGACAGCAGTTCGGCCGCACTGGGCGGCGAACGCCTGGCGTCCGTCCAGTCGAGCCCGTCCCAGAAGCGCAGGTCGGTCTGGCTCTCGGGGTCGGGGTACCAACCGGCTGGTGGAGCATCGACGCGGCGCATGACTAGCGCCGCGTCTCCGACCGGTCCGGCTCGGGCAGGTCGACGCGCTCGTCGTCGTCGGGAATCGGCAGCCCACCTCTCGGGCGGACCTCGTCGTCGGTGTCGTCGTCACTGCTCGCTGCAGCGAGAGCTGCCACCGGGCCCAACAGACCGGAGAACTCACCCGGGATGACGAGCTTGGTCGCGCGACCGTCGCCGATGCGTTCCAACGCCTGCAAGTACTCGACGGTCAGCGTGGCCTTGTCGGCGTTGGCCTCCTTGATGCCGGTGAGGCGAGCCTTCGCGGCGTTGCCCTCACCCTGACC
>JBGTCW010000120.1:0-23970 GCA_041748635.1 Ilumatobacteraceae bacterium
CGACGTCCGACGGACCGTGTCACTTCAGGAACTTGCTCGTGGTGTTGTCGGCGAGGACCTTGCCGTCGGTCTGGCAGGTGGCGCAGTAGTTCACCGTGTAGCCCGAGTACTCGACGGCTCGCACGACGTCGCCGCAGTCGGGGCACGGATCACCAGTGCGGCTGTGCATCGCACTCGGTCGATCCTTCGACGAACTCATGTCGTCGCGGCTGCGTTCGTACTCGAGACTCTCGGCGAGGCACGAGCGGATCGCCGCCGCAACCGTCGCGACCGCTGAGTCCGCGAGCTTGCGGGTGTTCGCGAACGGAGACACGCGCGCCCGGTGACAGATCTCGTTCGCGAGGCGCCGTCCGATGCCGGCGATCATCCGTTGATCGCGCAGGAACCCGTGGACGCGCATCGAGTTCGCTGCGAACAGTGTCTCCAGCTCGCGATCGGAGATCTTGGCGGCCTCGGGGCCGAGATGCTGGAGCGGCGGCGAATCGAGCACGTCATCGGTCGGTACGCACCAGACACCAGCGCGCCGTTCCTTTCCCTGTTCGGTGAGCAGCAATGCCGCGGCGTCGATCGAACCATCGGGCCGATCGATCGGTGTGAACGAGAACCGGGCCTGCCCGCCGCGCGGTTTCGCACTCAGCTTGTCGTCCACGAGCAGACGGCCGCCCTGCATGAGGTGCACCACGAACGTGGTCGTGTCGAACCGCAGCAGCAGATACTTGCCCCGACGACCGACGTCGTTCATCGGCTGTCCGTAGGCCGACTCCGGCGCCGGTGTGGCGGTCTTGAGCGCAGTGAAATTGAACGGTGTGAAGCCGCTGAGTTCTCGACCGGTGAATCGTTCGGTCAACCGTTCGGCGTGCGCCTGGATCTCGGGCATCTCCGGCATGTCGGCCGGCCGATCACTCGTAGACCGTGCGATCGCGCACCGAGGCGAACACCGCATCGAGCGCCCCGAACACGGGTTGGGCATCGAGCAGCCGCTGCTGGTCGCCGAACAGGCGGATGCGGCCACCGATGAACGCCTCCTGTGCGTTGAGTTCGCCCGTGGCCACGGCGACGGCAGTGTCCCAGTCCTGCTCCATCTTCACGTGCTCCGGCTCGGCAGGACCGGCGCCGAACGCGGCGTCACCGTCGCCGACGTTCAGGTGGTAGGTCACGTCGCCCTCGGGTCCGTCGCTGACCACTTGGGTGATGCCGATGTCATGCGACTCCGACAGAGCACGCAGCTGGTCGCTGGCAGCGACCTCGGCGGACAGCGCGTCGATCCAGTCGAGGCTGAGGTATCGGATCATGGCCCGTAGTCTGCCCGATCGTGGAGTCCGGCGCCGATGCACATGCGGACGAGCGGAGGCACCCCGAGACCACGGCGGAGGAGTGGGTCTTCGCAGCGTGGACTACCGACGCCTCGCTCGGGGTGATCTCCGGGCACCGGATCGTCGGACGGACCGCCTGGTACTGGGCCGCCCTCGCTCGCCTCGACCGACCGCTGCTCCACGTCACCGACTTCGACGTGCCGGTTCGGGCCGACCCCTTCATCGTGAAGGGTGAAGCACTGTGGGCCGAGCACATGTGCGACGAACCGATGACGCAATGGTCGATCGGCAACGAGACCTACGCAGCGGCGCTCGACGACGCCGACGAAGCACTGGGTCGGGCCTACGGCGACCCCACACCGATCGCGTTCGATCTCGAGTGGTATGCGACCGGACCGCCGTCGCCGATCCGAGTGAGCGAGCCGAATGGCGATCGAGCCGCGACCGACGTTGGCTACCAGCAGGTCGGAGTGGTCCACGGTGCCGTCGACATCCTCGGCGAAGCCCGACTCGACCTCAGCGAGGTGCCGGCACATCGGTGGCACCGATGGACGTCGCACACCGGCGGCCTCGGCCCGCTGACGCTGCCCGAGGTGCGGGCGCACGCCGGTGTGCGGGCGCCCTTTGCGTTTCCCGATGGCAGCGTCAGCGATCTCGTGCTCACCGCCGAGGGTTGGGCTCGGCGAGCTGCTCGTCCGAGGTGACGGGCTCGTCTGTGTCGATTGGGTCAGCATGTTGCGTGTGATTGCGACCGACTCGGCGGGTGACGAGCATGGCGAGGCCGATGACGACCAGTGCGGTGAGGACGAACGGAGTGGCCACGGCCAGCACGAAGCCGATTGCGAACAGCGCCCCGACGAAGACGTCCCACCCTGTGCGCCATGCGTCGCCGAGACCGTCGGTCGAGTCGTCGTCGACCGCGACATCGGTCGAGGGCGCTTCGTACTGCAGCTGGATCGTGAGCGTCGACTGCTCGACCCGGTTGTCGAGGTTGCGTTGGCTGGCCAGCAGTTGTTCGAGGGCGATGGTTCGCTCGCTGATCACCCGTTCGATCTCGACGATGTCCTGGAACTCGGTGGCGTCGACGAGCAGGCTCTGGAACCGGGCGATCACGTCACGCTCGACGCTGATGCGAATGTCGAGGTCGACGAGCTGATCGGTGACGTCGGTGGTGTCCTGGGTGCGGCCCGAGAGCCGGCCGACCGTGGCGCCGAGGTCGGTGATCAGCGCCTCGAGGTCGGCGGGAGGCACCTTCACGACGAAGAAGCCGGAGCCGTTGACACTGCCGTCCTCGCGCTCGTCGCCGATGCGGACGTCGGCGGTGAACACGCTGGCACCGTTGCGCTGGACGGTCGCCAGTGTCCCGTCGACGGCGTTGCGGATGTCTGACGTCGCCACGACCACACCGGCGGTCGTCGCCAGCGCTCGCCCGGTCGGGAGGATGTTGCCCGATGGCTGTTCGTCGGCAGCATCGGCAGCAGTATCGACGGAGTCGGCCTCGTCGCCGGCGTCCGCCCGTCCCGACAACTCGCTGGCCGGAGCGTCGAGCGCTACCTGCGGAGCGAACTCGGCCTCGGACGCCGAGTCGTTATCGCCGGCCGAACATGCCGAGACCCCCAGCCCGACGAGAACCATCAAGGTGACCGCTGCTGATGCCGTGCTGTTTCTCCCCATGGAACTTCGACGTCCACCGCAACGCTCTGGTTCCGTTGGATCAGGAGTGAAGAGACTCCCTGAGGTCGACGGCGAGGTCGAGCCAGCCGGTCAACCCCATCTGTTCCATCGACGCGATCGCGGCGCCGACCTGGTGCTCGGCCTGCTCGACGTCGCCTGCGGCGCGGTAGGCCTGTGCGGCGGCGAGCTGCATCATCGCCACCGATCGCTCACTACAGATGATCGAAGGAGACTGCAGCAGTTCGCCCACACGATGGTCGAGTTCGGCGCCCGACAGCGCCGAGATCCGCAGCAACGTCGCCTCGGCGAGGTCCACGCCGTAGACGTCCTGGTGCTGTCGTCGGGCGAGGCTCGCCGTGGCGTGCCGTCGCGCATCCGAGGGTCGTGCAGCGTCAGCGAGAGCATCTGCCAGCAGCGCTTCGCTCAGACTCAATGCGAGCTTCTGCTCGGAGTCGCGTTGAGCGGCAACGGCCCGCTCGAGGCGCTCGACGCCATGAGTCGCGCCGAGACGGATCGACGCATAGCTGTCGAGGATCTCGGCGACGCGTTCGACGTGCGGCGAGATCACGACCGGATCGAGCTCGTTGATCTCTCGCACCGTCGCGCGGATCTCGGCCCAGTCGCCGGCGAGGACATCGGCGAGCGCTCGGCAGATCTGCACCGACCCCTCGGTGAGGCGTTGGCCGACGGTTCTCGTCACCGCCAGGGCGTATGCGCCGGCATCACGGGCCTCGGTCATCGAGCCGACGTCGGCCAGGGCGACGGCGCACTGGGCAAGTGTGTAGACGTGCATGCCGCTCGCGGCTTGCGCAATGTCGCCGCCTCGGTAGGCGTCATCGCGCCGCTGGATTCCGCGCCGGAGCCAAACGAGGCCGTCGGTGGGTTGCCGCGAGGCCGTCAGGATCATTCCGAGCAGCGACGCCAGGACCTCGCCGATGGGGTTGTCGTCGTCGCCCAACTGGTCGAGCATCAGCCGGGCACCCTGTTCAGCGGCCGCTTGTTCGCCGATCGAATGTTGCAACCAGTTGATCCAGTACCCGAGCAACGCCGCATGCCGAAGATCGCCGTCCCCGATCGCCTCGCCGATCACGCGCTGGAGGAGTTCGATCTGTTCGGGCATCGGTGCGTAGACGCACGTCTCTGCCCACCGCACCCCCAGGCGGATCCGGGAGCGTCGCGCCTCGGCGTCGTCCGGGTCGATGAGCGAGACGTCGATCGCATGAGCGAAGCGCGAACGTGCCTCGGCGACGGCGAACCGGGCGTAGGCCTTCTCGCCCGATGCGTCGAGATACTCGATGGCGCGCTGGTGGTCGGCGGCGCCGAGGTAGTGATGGGCGAGCGCTTCGACGTCCTTCTGCTGGAGGCGGTCGTCGTCGCTCTGGTCGGCTTCGATGGCGCGGGCGATGGTCAGGTGGACGTCGGCCCGATCGCGAACCAGCAACGAGTCGTACGTCACCGACTGGGTGATCACGTGCCGGAACCGGAACCGACCGTCGACGTCGGCGGACATCGATTCGATCAGGCCACGGTCGTGGAGCAACCGAACATGCTCTTCGAGGTCGGCGCCCGGGAGGAGCCGACGCAACGCCGTCAGGCTGAACTCTCTGCCGATCACGGACGCGGCTCGGAGTGTTCGCTTCGGGCCGGTCGGGAGTGCGTCGATGCGGCCGAGCAGGACCGCCTGGACCGTGGCCGGAATGGCGATCAGCTCGGGGCTGCCGACGGCGAACAGGCAATCGTCGATCACCTCGGTCGCGCCCGACGCCGCCAATGCGGCGCACACCTCTTCCACGAAGAACGGGTTGCCGAGTGTGCGTTCGTGGATCCGATCGGCGAGTTCGTCCTGGACCTGGCCGACGCCGAAGTGCCCACACACCATGTGTCGACTCTGCGCCGCGTCGAGGTCGACGAGTTCGATGCGTCGCTGCGGCCTCGCCTCGCCTTCCTCGGCTGACGGCCGCTGTGCGATCAGGACGAGCGCCGGCATCGTCCCGACCGCTTCGATCAGACGCGTCAGGGTGAGGCGCGAGGCGGGGTCGGCCCAGTGCCAGTCGTCGAGTTTGACGATGCACGGCGTCGTGCTCGCGACCGCTCCGATGAGATCCACACATGCACGCTGGAGCACCTCTGGGAGGCGGTCGCCGCGCCAATCGGCGGGGAGCTGATCGACCGTGAGCGCCGAGAGGAGGTGGAGATACGCCGGAACCCATCCCGTGAGGTCGGCGTCGAATCGTGCAACGGCACCGGGAACGATCCGGTGCAGCTCCTGCACCGAGATTCCCCGCTCGATGCCCAACGCCTCGCGCACCAGTTGCACGAACGGCAGATACGACGTCACGGAGCCGTAGGCCTGGCATCGCCCCTGCAGGACGACGACCTCGGGGCGAACCAGGCCGTTGTGTCGAACGAACTCGTGGCAGAGTCGACTCTTCCCGGCTCCCGCGTCGCCCTCGACGACGATGACCTGTCCGACACCGGCGAATGCCGTCCGACCGACGTCGGTGAGCACCGCCATCTCGGCACGGCGACCGGTGAACGGGGTGAAGCCGACCTCTTGTGAGGTGTCGAATCGGCTCCGTTCATGGAGCGATCGGATGACGCGGTGAGCTGCGATGGGTTGCGCCTTGCCGCGGACCTCGTGGCTGCCGGCATCCTCGACCTCGACGAGGCCGTGGAGCTGCTCCATCGTCGAGTCGCCGATGAGCACATCTCCCGCCGACGCCAGCGACACCAGACGCGCTGCGGTGTTGATCGTGTCGCCCGTGAGCTCATAGACGCCGTTGCGACCATCGTCGGAACGAGCGATCACCAGACCCGTCTGGATTCCGGAGTGCATGGCCAGCCTGGCTCCCGATTCCGCCACCACATCTTGGTTGAGTCCGTCGACGCGCTCGTGCAGCGCCAGCGCCGCTGCCACCGCGCGTCGAGCGTCGTCGTCGCGCGCGGTCGGGAGACCGAACAGCGACACGATCTCGTCTCCGACGAACTGGTTGACGAGACCTCCGTGGGCCTCGATGATCGCGGTGCCGTCCTGCTTGATGGTTCCCATGATGTCGGCGACCGCTTCCGGATCGAGCCGTTCACCCATGGCCGTGAACCCCGAAAGGTCGGAGATCAAGATCGTGATGACTCGTCGTTCACCGTCCAGCAACGCAAACGGAGACTCGGCGCCGTGGTCGGTGTTCAGGCGTCGACCGCATCCGGGACAGAACTGCGCGTCATCGGGGGTGGTGCTCCCGCAGTCCTGGCAGATCATGCAGCCAACTCCGTCCTCATCGTCGGGCCCGATTGCCCGAAGTGACGTCAGTCGCTTGACACTTCATCACGCCGACGCAACCATAGGCCGTTCATCTAGGGGGAGGAATTGTCGTGGGGAACGTGGTGCCACAGGATGCGTTGGCCGGCTCGCGAGATCGGGTCAGCTACATGACCAACATCACGCGGATCAAGCAGGGCTTCACGACGTCGTTCGAGGATCTCGGTGCGATGCAGGCCGACCCGACCCATGTGTGCGGGCCCCCGGTTCGCTACGTCGACAACCTGCGTTGGGCGCTTCGCACGGTGCAGGACAACGTCGTCTCGGGCAAGGAGACGCCGCTCGACGACATCGCCACGATCCACTTCGCGCGTTGGGTCATCTTGCCCGGCGACGAGTTGTTGCTCTTCACGTCGAACTTCGACGGTGGGTTCGAGCAGTACATCCACGACTTCGCGATGATCGCCAACAGTGGTCGGGTCACCAAAGACAACACCGCTGGCACCAAGTTCATGGACCTGATCTGGAGCAACTGCGAGGGGTACCCCGGCACCAGGGATTTCGGAGCGTTCCTCGCCTACATCGCTGCTCACAACGTCGACACCACGTTGTTCTACGCGACGATCGCATCGACCACGGTACGAGACGTCGAATGGTTGCGGCTTGCTCGGGCTCGCTTGGCCGAGTTCGATCGCGCTGCCCAGGGCGTCCCGCGTGACGATTGGCCGACATCACTCCTCGCGGCCTACGACGACATGAAGTCCGCGCTCAACCAGATCGAGGTGACCGTTGTCTGATCCGACGATGCCCGCGACGATTCCGCTCTCGCAGATCCAGAGCGGGGTCTTCGACCCCACCGTCATCGCCGAGGAGGTGCATCTCTTCGCACAGGTCGTGGATCCGGTCGCCGCTCGCCGGGCGCTGAGTCGGCTGACCGACGAGGTGACCACCGAGGAATCGATGGCTCCGGCTTCCCGACTGACGGTCGGCATGACCTGGGCCGGACTGGCTGCACTCGGCACCGACCCAGCGCTGCTCGGATCGTTCCCCGCCGAGTTCCAGCAGGGCATGCGACGTCGAGCCACCGCGCTGGGCGACAACGGTCGCAGCGCGCCGGACCAGTGGGACGCGCACTACGACTCCGACAACCTGCACGTCTGGATCATGCTGCAGGAGCCGACCAAGGACGCGCTCGATCGACGGCACGCAGAGGTCTGCTCGGCGCTTGGGGAGAACGGTGCGCTCGCCGTGGTGATCGAGGAGTGGGGGAGCCAGTTCGGTACCGACCACGCGCCGGCCAAGGAGCACTTCGGCTTCAACGACAATCTCGGGCAACCTGGTGTCGACGGTGTCGGCCAGCCCGTACAGCCGGGCCAGGGCACCTACGACCCGGCGACGAAGACGTGGGCGTCGATCCCGCTCGGTTGCTTCGCGCTGGGACACGTCAATGGCTACGGGGAGATCGAGAACCGACCGAGCGACGAGGCCGTCCGGATGAACGGCACCTACATGGTGTTCCGAAAGTTGGAGCAGGACGTCGCCGGATTCCGCGACTACGTCGACCAGACGTCGACGGAACTCGGCATCGACCCCGAGTACTGCGCCGCCAAGTTCGTCGGCCGCTGGCGGAGCGGAGCGCCGCTCGCGACCGCCCCTGACCACGATGATCCGTCGATCGTCGCCGATCCGGCGAGGGCGGACGACTTCGTCTTCCAGCCCGACGGGCCGGACAACGGTTGTCCGGTCCCCCATTTCGCCCACATCCGACGCGTCAATCCACGCGACTCGCTCGACCCCCGTTCGGGCGTCGACGTGACGAACCATCGGATCATCCGCCGCTCGGCGCCGTACGGGCCGTACCTCCCCGACGGCGCCAGCGACGACGGGACACCACGCGGGCTGCTCTTCCGGGCGTTCAACGCGAGCCTCCTCGATCAGTTCGAGCTGGTGCAGAGCCAGTGGGTCAACAGCGCGAACGAGTCGCACGGGCTGAGCAGTGATCGCGATCCGTTCGTCGGCACGCGTGAGCCGGCCCCGCCGGGACCCAGCTCGGCGCACCTCGACACGCAGTTCGGCGCAACGTTCACCATCCCGAACGACGATGGAACATGCCCGACCAGGTACGACCTCCCGCAGTTCGTCACGGTGAAGGGCGGTGCCTACGTGTTCGTGCCGGCGATCGACGGGTTGCGTCGGCTGACGGCTGAACCACCTCCGCCACCGTCCAAGCCGAATCTGCTGGAGGTTGCGAAGCTGTACCCGTTGGCGGACCGCGAGCAGCAGATCAAGATCGTGATGCTGGCTCAGGGGACACCGGTGCTGTTCGGTGACTATCTGCGCGCGACACCGTCGACGGCGATCTTCCCGACGCCGATCGGCTTCATCGTCTCGACGATGGCCGACACGCTCGAGGTCTTCGAGCGCGACGACGAGTTCTCGGTCACCGGCTACGGGCAACGGATGGACGAGGTGGGCGGATCGTTCATGCTCGGGCTCGACCAGGGTGAGCAGTACGACACCGAGCACTCGATCATGTCGTTCGTTGCGCCGAGCAGCGATCTGCATGCGATCCAGCAGTGGCTCGACACCGTGGTCGCGCAGATCGCCAAGCAGGTCGTCGACGACGTGTCGGCACCCACATTCGATCTCGTGACGCGGTTCGCCGACCGGGTGCCGCTCGCGTTCCTCGCTCACTACATCGGCGTGCCGGGACCGAGCGATCCGGTCCTGATGACGTGGCTGCACGGGATCGCCACCTACGTGTTCGAGTTCTGGAGCCCCCTCGTGCCGGGGCTGGCCGACGAGGCCCGCGACAGTGGCGTCAAGATGACCGCCTACCTCGAGCACCTGGTCGACGTTCGTGCGGCGCTCCTGACGTCGTCGCCTCCCGACGCACCCGACGACGTGTTGACCCGTCTGTTGCGTCTCGGTGTGCTGGATCCACCGGCGGTGAGCGGCCGCTCGCTCGGGCTGACGCGAACGGGCATCCGCCGGAACCTCGCAGGCTTCTCGCTTGGTTCGGTCGTCGGCGCCTCGATGTCGATCGTGTCGGCGATGGGGTACCTGCTCGATCCGGCCAATGCCGCAGCGAGGGCGACAGCGACCGCTGCCGCCGCGGCCAACGACGAGGATCTGTTCCGCAAGTGCATGCTCGAGGCGTATCGGCTCGGGCAACCGTCGCCGCCGACCCTGTTCCGTGTCGCGACGAGAGATGTCGTCCTCGCCGAGGGAACCGACCGCGCCACCCTGATCCCGGCCGGTTCGGTCGTTGCCATCTACCCCTGCATGGCGATGACCGATGCGTCGGCCGTCACCAACCCGATGGACTTCGACGTGACGCGGGACGAGTCGTGCTACGTCATGTTCGGTGAGGGCATGCACAAGTGCTTCGGCACGGCCATCGCAACGATGTTCCTCACCTCGGTCGGCAAGGCACTCCTCGCGATCGACGGCCTGACGATCGCCGGACCTCCGACTTCCGGAACCGGTCTCGCCAACCAGTTCTATCCGGGCAGCCTTCCGCTCGCGATCGTCCGATGATCCGCCCCGATCTGACGGACCGGGTGGTTCAGGCGCGAACGGCCGGTACCTCCAACCGGCTCGGCGCCCGGCCGTGTGGGGACGACCTACGCGCGGCCGATCCTGCGCCGGTCACCGAGGGTCCGACGCTCGGCCTCACCTTCAGCGGCGGGGGCTTTCGGGCCACGTTCGCTGCACTCGGCGTACTTCGCATGCTCTCCGACGTCGGACTGCTCGGCAACGTCCGGTACGTGTCGTCGGTGTCCGGTGGGTCGCTGGCCAACGCCATGCTCGCCACCCGTTGGGCGAGGCTCCGTGCGGCGGGCTTCTCGAACGCCGCCGTCGACGCGGAGATCATCGACCCGCTCATGGCTCGGGTCGTGGAGTCGTCGCTCAAGGACGAACTCGTGCGCAACATCTGGCGGACCCTCGGCAAGAAGAATCGCACCGACGTGCTCGCTTGGGCCTTCGACAAGTGGTGGTTCGGCGGCGCCGAACTGGAGGACCTCGATTCGCAGTGTCGGTGGATCTTCAACGCCGGGAATCTGACGACTGGCGCTCGTTTCGGTTTCGAGCGCGACGTGGTCGGCGACTACGTGACCGGTCTGGCACCGACGAGCGGGAGCGGACTGCGGGTCGCCCAGGCGGCAGCTGCTTCCGCGGCGGTGCCGGGTGCGTTCGCCGAGATGAAGCTCGACGAGGTGTCGTTCCCGTGTGGCGCGGTCGGGGCACCGCGCCTGCTCGACGGTGGCACCTACGACAACACTGGCCTCGAGGCGCTCGATCACGACCAGTACAGCGATGTGTTCACGGTCTCGATCAACTCCGGCGGTGTCTTCGTCCCAGGGCGTTTCGGCGGCCTTCCCATCCTGCGAGATCTCCAACGGGCGAACAGCATGCTGTACCACCAGAGCACGACGTTGCGTACGAGATGGATGGTGGACCGGTTCGAGGCGTTCGAGCGAGCGCCCGACCCGTCGAATCCGCCGCAGGGCGCACGCCGAGGCGTCCTGTTCGGTTTGGCGACGACGGTTGGTCCGTCCGGTCGTCCGGCGATGACGGACGCCTTCGACGCCTTCGCCCGGACCCATCCTGAACATCGCACCCACGACGGCCAGGATCTCTCACTGATGCCCACCGTCTTCGATCGGCTCGAGAAGTCGTTGGTGGACGTGCTCGTGTACCGAGGTTGGTGGCTCACTGGTGCCACCTTGGCGCAGTGCGCTCCCGAACTGATGCCGCACGCCGACGCGCTCGACCCGCCGTCCATTGCGCGCTGACCGAGCTCAGGGGCTGAAAGGCGTCCCAGCGCGACCGCTCGTCAGGTCGCCGAGCGTGAGCCCGTCGTAGGCGATCTCGGGGTTGGCGCGCACTGCTGCGTCGAGTTTGCGGGCGTCGTCGCCGACGAGGATCCGCCACCGCTCGTGGCGGACGCCATCGAGGATCTCGGCGGCGGCTTCCGCGGCCGTCATGGGTGCCTGGTCGCGGAACATGTCGGACATCAACTTGACCACCTCGACCGATTCCATGTCGAGTTCGTGGGCGCCATGTCGCATCGAGTTCTCGACGATCGCCGTGCCGATGTGGCCGGGCATCACCACCGACACCTTGACGTGGGGGGCGTTGACCCGCAGGTCGGTGATCAGCGCCTCGCTGAAGCCCTTCACGGCGAACTTCGCCGCTGAGTACGCGGTGTGGGGGCGGTCGGGGCCGATGCTCGCCCAGAAGCCGTTGACGCTCGAGGTGTTGACGATGTGTCCCTCGTCGGAGGCGATCAACAGCGGCATGAAGGCGCGGACTCCGTGGTAGACGCCGCCCCAGCAGACATTGAACGTGCGCTCCCACACGGCTCGATCGTCGGTGATGATCGAGCCGCCGCCGCCGATGCCGGCATTGTTGAACAGCAAGTTGACGTGGGTGGTCGCGTGTTGCTCGGCCACCGCGTCGCGGAATGCGAGCATCGACGCTTCGTCGGACACGTCGCACACGTGGGTCGTGATCGTGGTGCCGCTCGGTGCCACCTCGAGGGCGAGTCGGCGCGACTCCGCCATCTCCTCGACCGACATGTCGCACATCGCGACGTGGCAGCCCTCGGTCGCCAACTGGATGACCAGCTCTCGGCCCATTCCGCTCGCACCGCCGGTGACGACTGCGATCTTTCCGTCGAAGCTCTGCATCGGGGCATGCTGGCACAGCCACATCTCCGACTGCTTCACTGGGGTGGTGGCGTACACCGGCGACATCCTCGACGACTTCGCAGCCTCGAAGCGCGGCCCGACGTATCCTGACGTGCCGGTCGAGATGGGCATGCTGGTCGAGGACCGCGCGAGCCACTTCTGCGGTGACGTGGTGCGCTGGAGCGCCGAGGGTGTGACGCTGCAGGATCGCAACGACTACGTCCGGCACTTCACCTGGAAGCCCGGCGGCTTCCTGATCGACGGGCGACCGGTCACCCTCGTGCGACCGGCGGTCTCGGCGGCGGCGACGCAGCACATCACGGCGTCGGGCTCGGTGGCCGGCGACGGTCGGGCCCGGGTTGCGAAGGCGAGCCGGATCTGGGTCGAGGGCAAGCACGACGCCGAACTCCTCGAACACGTGTGGGGCGACGACCTCCGGGAACTGGGCATCGTCGTCGAGCCGTTGCACGGCGCCGACGATCTCGCCGACGCGGTCGCCGAGTTCGGCCCGTCACCCGATCGGCGCCTCGGGATCCTGCTCGATCATCTCGTGCCCGGCTCGAAGGAGACCCGGATCGCCGAGACGGTCCGCGACCGCAACGTGCTGATCACCGGCCATCCGTTCGTCGACGTGTGGGCCGGCATTCGCCCGAAGGTGCTCGGACTCGACGAGTGGCCCGAGGTGCCCAAAGGTGAGGTGCCGTGGAAGGAAGGCCTGTGCGCCGCGCTCGGCGTACCGTTCGACGGGTTCTGGCCGAAGCTCCGCAATCGGGTGAACACGTTCGCCGATCTGCGCCCGGAGCTGGTCGGCGCCGTCGAACAGCTCATCGACTTCGTCAGCGAGTGACGTACACGATGTGCCAGGCACATCGTGTACGTCTCCCGATCAGACGAAGGCGCCGGCGAACACCAGGCTGACGATCGTCATCACCTTGATGAGGATGTTCATCGACGGGCCGGAGGTGTCCTTGAAGGGATCCCCCACGGTGTCGCCGACGACGGCAGCCTTGTGCGGGTCGGAACCCTTGCCGCCGTGGTGGCCGGCCTCGATGTACTTCTTGGCGTTGTCCCAGGCGCCACCTGAGTTGGCCATGAAGATCGCCAGGGCGAAGCCGGTCACGAGCGCACCTGCGAGCAGACCGCCGAGAGCGTCGACGCTGATGAAGCCGACGACGAGCGGTACGGCCACGGCGAGCGAGCCGGGAAGGATCATCTCGCGCAGCGAGGCCTCGGTCGAGATGGCGACACAGCGAGCCGAGTCGGGAACCACGCCGGGCAGTCCTTCGCGCAGGCCGGGGATCTCACGGAACTGGCGGCGGACTTCCTCGATCATCTTCTGCGCAGCGCGGCCCACGGCGTCGATGGTCAACGCTGCGAACAGGAACGGCAGGGCCGCACCGATGAACAACCCGATGAACACCTCGACCCGACCGATGTTCAGATTGAGGGCGGCGGTCGGATCGGCGTCGAAGACGGCGAATTCGAAGCTCTTGAACAGTGCCAATGCGGTGAGGGCCGCCGAACCGACGGCGAATCCCTTCGCGATAGCGGCGGTCGTGTTGCCGAGCGAGTCGAGGGCGTCGGTGACCTCTCTCACCGAGGGGTCGAGCTCTGCCATCTCGGCGATGCCGCCGGCGTTGTCGGCGATGGGGCCGTACGCGTCGACGGACACGACCACACCGGTCGTGGCGAGCATGCCGATGGCGGCGACGGCGATGCCGTAGATGCCGCCGAACTCCTCACCGAGCCCGCCGAAGGCCGC
Organism: Ilumatobacteraceae bacterium; assembly: GCA_041748635.1. Taxonomy (GTDB): domain Bacteria; phylum Actinomycetota; class Acidimicrobiia; order Acidimicrobiales; family Ilumatobacteraceae; genus Sva-07. Next base: position 13,702 of record JBGTCW010000120.1, read on the forward strand.
TGGGTTGAAGGCGAGCTGGCCTCCCCAGTAGGCGACGCCGACCCCGACCAGGATCAGTGCCACGGAAGCGGCGACCGAGATCATGCCGGCGCTGATGCCGGAAAGGATGGTTGTCGCAGGTCCGGTCTCTGCCTGCTGAGCGATCTTCTTGACGGGGCCGAATCCGTCGGAGGTGTAGTACTCGGCGGTCTTGCCGAGCGCCCATCCGACGATCAGACCGCCGATCACCGAGATCGCCAGGCCGATCGGTGCGTCGAAGTTGTCGCCGGAGAACAGCCAGAACGCGATGCCGACCGTGCCGACGGCGGTGATCGCCATGGCGACGTTGGTCCCCATGTGCAGCGCCCGGCTCAGCGCGTGCGAATCCGTGGACGTGCCGCCCTTGACGAAGAATGACCCGATGATCGAGGCGACCATGCCGACGAAGGCGATCGCCATCGGGAACACGAGCAGGCTCACGACGCCATCGGTGCCGGCTTGATCCGCGGTCAGCGCCAGCGCGAAGGCCGTCAGCGAGATCGGTGCGATGATCGACCCGGCGTACGACTCGAACAGGTCGGCACCCATTCCGGCGACGTCGCCGACGTTGTCGCCCACGTTGTCGGCGATGGTGGCAGGGTTGCGAGGGTCGTCCTCGGGGAGGCCGGCCTCGACCTTGCCGACGAGGTCCGCACCGACATCGGCAGCCTTGGTGTAGATGCCGCCGCCGACTCGGGCGAACAGAGCGATCGTCGATGCCCCGAGGCCGTAGGCAGTGAAGATCTCGAACGCCTCGTCGACCTCGAGCCAGACGACGAACACGAGGTAGGTCACCATCAGCCCGAGTAGCGCGAGGCCCGCTACCGAGAAGCCCATGACGGCACCGCCGCGGAACGCGACCGGCAGCGCGGCCGCCGGGCCGGATTTGGCCGCTTCCGTCGTTCGGGCGTTCGCCATGGTCGCCACGGTCATGCCGGCGTAGCCCGCCGCAGCCGACAGCAGCGCGCCCAGCAGGTACGTCACGGACGCCAACGGGTTGATGACGATGGCGAGCAGGATCATCATCGCCACGACGAACACGAGTACCCACGAGTACATCTTCTTGAGGAAGGCACGTGCGCCGGTGGCGATCTCGTTCATCAAGAACACCATGCGCTCATTGCCCGGAGAGGCCTTCTCGACGTCCTTGAAGTAGAAGAACGCGAGGGCGAGTGCGGCGAGGGCCGAAACTGCTGCGAGATAGGGAACGATGTCCACTGGCTTCTTGCCTCCTGAGGGCGGTACGAGAGTGATCCTGCTCGGAACGATCCGAGGGACCGGACCATGATGGTCGGCCGGCAGGCTAGGAACCAAGCCGACGGAACCCACCCTTGCTCTGTGACCAATGAGACATTGACACCCGCTGACGACGATTGAGTACAGCGTCACCTTGCCGGAGTAGTTTCACGTGGATGGCACGAACGTTGAACCGTGGGCCCGTCTCGGGCACCGCCGTCGAGGGGCCGTCGAAGAAGAAGAAGCCGTTCCTCGTCGACTTCTACTCGACCGCCGTCGGCAAGAAGTACGTCATGGCGATCACCGGGATCATCGGCATCGGGTTCGTCGTCGTGCACATGATCGGCAACCTGAAGATGTATCTCGGCGTGATCTCCGAAGGCGACGAGCGGGTCTACGACATCGACGTGTACGGCGAGTTCCTGCGCGAGCTCCTGGTGCCGATCCTGCCGCGGACCTACCTGTTGTGGGGACTGCGGCTCGTGCTGATCGGCGCCGTGCTCCTGCACATCCACGCTGCGTACTCGCTGACCGTGCTGAACCGCAGGGCCCGACCAGTCAAGTACCAGAGCGCCCGCGACTATCAGGTCGCCAACTTCGCCAGCCGGACGATGCGATGGACGGGCATCATCGTGTCGTTGTTCATCCTGTGGCACCTCGCGGACCTCACCTGGGGGTGGGCCAACCCCGACTTCGTCCGGGGTGCCGCATACCGCAACCTCGATGCGTCGCTGTCGAGGTTGCCGGTGGCGGCGCTCTACATCGTCGCCAACATCGCCCTGGGCATTCACCTGTTCCACGGGACCTGGTCGTTGTTCCAGTCGATCGGCTGGAACAACCCCCGCTTCAACGACTGGCGTCGCTACCTGGCAACCGGTGTTGCGACGATCGTCGTGGTGGGCAACGTGTCGTTCCCGGTCGCCGTGCTCGCCGGGATCGTCGAATACGACCCCGACGCCGTCACGGTCACCCACGAGCAAGAGGCAGAGGAGACCACCGAATGAGCATCGAACTCGATTCCAAGATCCCCGACGGTCCCCTTGCGGACAAGTGGCAGAACTACATCGCCAACCAGAAGTTGGTGAACCCGGCGAACAAGCGAAAGTTCAAGATCATCGTCGTCGGCACGGGCCTCGCCGGTGCGTCGGCCGCCGCCACGTTCGGCGAGCTCGGCTACCAGGTCGAGGCGTTCACGTTCCACGACTCGCCGCGACGTGCGCACTCGATCGCCGCCCAGGGTGGCATCAACGCGGCGAAGAACTACCAGGGTGACGGCGACTCGGTCCATCGTCTGTTCTACGACACCGTGAAGGGCGGCGACTTCCGTGCCCGTGAGGCGAACGTCCATCGCCTGGCCGAGGTGTCGGTCGACATCATCGACCAGATGGTTGCCCAGGGCGTTCCGTTCGCCCGCGAGTACGGCGGACTGCTCGACAACCGCAGCTTCGGCGGCGCCCAGGTCAGTCGTACGTTCTACGCCCGCGGCCAGACCGGCCAGCAGCTCCTGATCGGTGCCTATCAACAACTCGCCCGCCAGATCGGCCTCGGCAACGTGAAGCTGTGGAACCGCATGGAGATGGTCGACGTCGTCAACATCGAGGGTCGCTGCGCCGGCATCGTCACCCGCGACCTGATGACGGGCGAGTTCTCGTCGCACTCCGCGCACGCCGTCGTGCTCGCCACCGGCGGTTACGGCAACGTGTTCTACCTGTCGACGAACGCCATGGCCTGCAACGTCACCGGTGCCTGGCGCGCCCACCGGCGGGGTGCGGCCTTCGCCAACCCGTCCTACACCCAGATCCACCCCACCTGCATCCCGCAGGCCGACGACTTCCAGTCGAAGCTGACGCTGATGTCCGAGTCGTTGCGCAACGACGGCCGCATCTGGGTGCCCAAGAACCCCGACGAGACCCGCCCCGCCGATCAGATCCCCGAAGAGGATCGCGACTACTACCTCGAGCGGATCTACCCGAGCTTCGGCAACCTTGCGCCGCGCGACGTCTCATCACGGGCGGCCAAGCGGATGGTCGACGCCGGCCAGGGTGTCGGTCCGCTCAAGAACGGCGTCTACCTCGACTTCGCCGACGCCATCGACCGGCTCGGCCTCGACACGGTGTGGGAGCGCTACAGCAACCTGTTCGAGATGTACGAGCGGATCACCGGTGAGGATCCGCGCAAGGTGCCGATGCGCATCTACCCCGCCAGCCACTACACGATGGGCGGGCTGTGGGTCGACTACGAGCTGCAGACCACGATCCCTGGACTGTTCTGTGCCGGCGAGGCCAACTTCTCCGATCACGGCGCCAATCGTCTCGGAGCGTCGGCGCTGATGCAGGGCCTGTCCGACGGCTACTTCGTGCTGCCGTACACCATCGCCCCGTACCTCTCCGACCTGCTCAACAAGCCTGTTCCCGACACCAGCCATCCCGAGTTCGCCAAGATTCAGCAGGAAGCGACCGACCGCTTCAAGCAGTACATGTCGATCGGCGGGACCAAGACCCCCGACCACTTCCACCGCGAACTCGGCCAGATCATCTGGGATTACTGCGGCATGGATCGCAACGCCAACGGCCTCGAGAAGGCTTTGTCGGAGATCCCGGCGCTGCACGAGGAGTTCAAGAAGGACCTCAGGGTCACCGGGTCCGACACGAGCATCAATCAGACGCTCGAGAAGGCCGGTCGAGTCGACGACTTCTTCGAACTCGGCATCCTGATGTGCAAGGACGCGCTCAACCGCGAGGAGAGCTGCGGTGGGCACTTCCGCTCCGAGCACCAGACCGACGACGGCGAAGCCCTCCGCAACGACGACGAGTTCGCCTACGTCAGTGCCTGGGAGTGGACGGGTGACCCGTCCAACCCGATCGAGAACAAAGAGCAACTCGAGTACGAAGTCGTCAAGTTCGCAACCCGGAGCTACAAGTGAGCACACTGACCAATCTCACCCTCAAGATCTGGCGGCAGGACGGACCCGATGCACAGGGCCGTTTCGAGACGCACCAGATCCCCGAGATCAGCGACGAGGCGTCGTTCCTCGAACTGCTCGACATCCTGAACGAGCGACTGATCGAAGAGGGCAAGGAAGCGATCGTCTTCGATCACGATTGCCGCGAGGGCATCTGCGGCACGTGCTCGCTCATGATCGACGGTTGCGCCCACGGCCCACAGAAGGGCACCGCCACCTGCCAGGTCCACATGCGGGTGTTCAACAGCGGCGATGAGATCGTCGTCGAACCGTGGCGGGCGTCGGCCTTCCCGATCATCAAGGATCTGATGGTCGACCGCTCGGCGTTCGACCGCATCATCGAAGTGGGCGGCTACATCACGGCGCCGACCGGCGGTGCCCCCGATGCGAATCTGATTCCGATCCCCAAGCCGGTGGCCGACGCCGCGATGGACGCTGCTGCGTGCATCGGTTGCGGAGCGTGCGTTGCGGCCTGCCCGAACGGCGCTGCGAACCTGTTCACGGCGGCCAAGATCGCCCACCTCAACCTGCTCCCGCAGGGTCAGGCGGAGCGGTTCAAGCGGGCCGAGGCGATGGTCGACAAGATGGACGAGTACTTCGGGTCGTGCACCAACCACGGCGAGTGTGAAGCGGCGTGTCCGAAGGAGATCTCGATCGACAACATCGCCACGATGAACATCGACTACCTCAAGTCGAAGTTCAAGAATCGCCGCATGCTTGCGCGGTGACGCCCGCTCACGGGGCTGTCGGGACGAGTCCTACGGGGCGGTGATCGTGGTCGCGTAGTGGTTGTCGCTCGTGATGTCGCCGCTCGTGAGGTGGAGGTCGAGGGCCACCGGACCGGCGGCGTCGGGAACGTCGAAGCGGATCTCGCCCACCTTGACGACGTCGTCGGCGGGGACCGGACCACCGAATCGCCACCGTTGCTCGCCTCCGTGCCACGATACGACGGCATCGACCACGGCGAAGTCGAGCGCCTCGCGCCGGTCGCTGACGACGTGTACGTCGACGGCGAGGCGTTCACCGGGCATCACTTCGTCAGGAAACGCGTCGGCGACCACGAGCACCGGGGCGCACGCCGCGGCGACGACCGAGTGGGCGACCTTCGGGCGCCGTTCGTGATCGAGGATGCTCGACGAGATCGCCGGGGCCGAATCGTTCAGCGACGAGAAGCAGAACCCGCCGGTCGGTCGGTACTTGAGTCGACGCAGCGCCTCGATCTGCACCTTGAGCACATGGGCCTGGTAGTACTGCAGTGTGTCGCGCCACTCGGCAAAGCTGTCGAAGTGGGTGGGTGGGAAGCTGCGTTCGGCGACGGCGCGCTGATAGCCCGTGTCGAGTTGGACCTGGTCCCAGTCGAGGCTCGGCCACTCGAAATCGTCGAGTTGGGCATCGATGAACGGGGCGTCGAGCGGCGGTGAGTCCGTGCCGAACTCGCTCACGAAGCGCACCATCCGCGGCAGGCGCGCTGCGAAGTTCCCGAGATCCTCCGCTTCGCCGTGGCGCCAACCGAACCAGAGGTGGCTGTCGGTCCCGTCGAGCTGGGGCAGGTGCGGGGCGACGCCGGAGTGCGCGACGACCTGTCGGGTCGGATCGGCCCGCTCGAATGCGCGCTTGACCCATCGGTCGAGGACTGACTTGTTCCATGACGGCAGCTGATCGGCCACGATCGCTCGCGACCGTCCACGCCACCCGGCGTCGCGCAGGCCGGCGTCGGTTGCACCAGGGTCGTCGTGCGCAGTCCACATCGCGATCGACGGATGATGGCCGAGCGAATCGACCGCTGCTCGCGCCTGGTCGACGGCTTGTTGTCGGACGGATCGAGCGTGTCCCCACTGGAGCGGGAAGTCTTGCAGGAGCAGGATGCCGGCTTCGTCGGCCGCGTGATACAACGCTCGATCTGCGATGTGGCCGTGCACGCGCAACGCATCGAGGCCGAGATCGACGGCCGCCGCCAGGTCGCTGCGGATCATGTCGCTCGTGGCGTTCGCCGGACCGGCGGTCGTCGGGAGCAGGTTGGCGCCCTTGAGGAAGATGCGCTCGCCGTTGACCGAGCAGATCCAATCGTCCCACACCAACTGGCGCAGGCCGGTTCTCCGTTGGCGCCGGTCGCTGACCTCGCCGTCGACGACGACCTCGACCGCCACCTCGACGAGTGGCTGTGGACCGAGCGACCTCGGCCACCAGAGATCGGGATCCGCGATGTCGATCGTCCACTCGAACTCGTTCTGTCCGGCGGCGATCGACTGCTGCTGCTCGTCGACCTGTCGATCGTCGACGTACGTGCGCATCGTGACCGGCGTCAGTCGGTCGCTGTCGATCCGCGTGGCGATGCGGAGATGAGCGCGGCGGGCATCGGCATCGCGGCACAGCACGCGGAGCCGATCGATCTGCACCGGTCCGGTGTCGTACAGGAAAACAGGACGCCAGAGCCCACCTGGATTGCGGTTCGAGCCGATCCCCGCCGGTGCCTGGAAGATCCCGGTGATGTTGCGCCGTCCGGAGGTGTCTCGTTGCGGGGCGCACGTGACCTCGACGGCGAGCACATGTTCGTCGCCGATCCTCGACAGCGACGTGACGTCGAAACTGTGGCTGAAGAAGTACCCCTCGGGGTCGCCGAGGTAGGCGCCGTCGAGCCACACGTCGGCCTGGTAGAAGATTCCGTCCAGCACGACCCAGCGCCGTCGCCCCGGGGCCGGCGGGTCGGCGGTGAACTGGTGCCGATACATGATCGGGCCGTCGCTCTGGCGGAACTCGTCGTGGTCCTGCCAGTGCCCGGGCACCTCGATGGGTGTCCACTCGGGGCCGTCGACCGCTATGCCGATGCCATTGCGTCGCACGTCGTCGTCGGCCTCCGCCGCCAACCACGTCCCCGACAGGTGCATGACGGCGAGCGTACGCCCAACTCGATGCAGCGTGACCGCCCGTCGTTGAGCGTGGGCGCGTTGCGCGCTCGCATGCTCGCGCTCGCTCTGCTCGGGGTAGGTTCGAGACATGGCTGACACGGATCGACCGCAGACGACGACGTTGGGGCAGCTCCGAGCATCGGGTTGGGTCTCGCGTCCGGTGAAGCAGGAGGTGCGCGAGCACGCCATCGAGAAGGTCGCCGCTGGTGAGCCGCTGTTCGACGGCGTGTCCGGCTACGAGAACACGGTGATGCCGCAACTCGAGAATGCGCTGCTGGCGGGCCACGACGTGATTTTCCTCGGTGAACGTGGACAAGCAAAGACCCGGATGATCCGATCGCTCACCGGCCTGCTCGACGAGTGGATGCCGATTGTCGCCGGCAGCGAGATCAACGACGATCCCTACGAGCCCGTGTCGAAGCACGCACGCGACCTGGTCGGTGAACTCGGCGACGACACCCCGATCCACTGGGTGCATCGCAGCGAGCGTTACGGCGAGAAGCTCGCTACGCCCGACACCTCGATTGCGGACCTCATCGGTGAGGTCGATCCGATCAAGGTCGCCGAGGGCCGGTACCTGTCCGACGAACTGACGCTCCACTACGGGCTCGTCCCGCGGACCAACCGAGGCATCTTCGCCATCAACGAACTCCCCGATCTCGCCGAGCGCATCCAGGTCGGGATGCTCAACGTGCTCGAGGAGCGCGATGTGCAGATCCGGGGCTACAAGATCCGGTTGCCGCTCGACGTCATGCTCTTCGCGTCGGCCAACCCCGAGGACTACACCAATCGTGGCCGCATCATCACGCCGCTGAAGGACCGCTTCGGGAGCCAGATCCGCACGCACTACCCGCTCGAGGTCGAGACCGAGGTGGCGATCATGCGCCAGGAGGCCGTGGCCCTCTCGGTGACAACGCCCAATGGCACACTCACCGTCGACGTTCCGGAGTATCTCGCCGACGTGATCGCCACCTTCAGCCACCTGGCGCGAGCGAGCAATCACGTCAATCAGCGATCGGGTGTCAGCGTGCGACTCAGCGTCGCGAACTTCGAAGCGCTGGCTGCGAACGCGCTGCGCCGCGGCCTGCGGTCCGGTGAACGCCACATCGTCGCCCGAGTGGACGACCTCGACGCGCTCGCCGCGAGCTCGACGGGCAAGATCGAGATCGAGTCGATCGAGGAGGGCCGTGAGGGGGCGATCCTCGAGAATCTCATCAAGGGCGCCGTGCTCAGCGTCTTCAAGGACGTCGTTGCTCCCGAGCAGACCCGGGCGGTCGTCGATGCGTTCGAGGAGGGCGCCGTCGCGCACACTGGCGAAGGCGTCAGCAGCGAGGATCTTGCTCGGCTGGTCGACTCGGTCGATGCGCTGCGAGTGCCGGTCGCGGCGTTTACGGGCGGCGACGAGTCACCGGCTGCGATGGGTGCCGCCGTCGAGTTCATCCTCGAGGGGTTGCACCTCAGCAAGCGTCTCAACAAAGACGCCTCCGGCTCCAGCTCCACCTACCGCGGCCGCACCTGAGCGGCTCACGTACACGATGTGCCAGGCACATCGTGTACGTCAGGTATCGAGGAAGGCGGCGAGCAGCGGCGTCGGGGTCCGGTCCGCGTCGAGGAGTCCCGGGAGTCGATCTGGCCCGGTGATGCCAGGTTCGATGAAGACGAGTTCGATCGGCACGCCGTCGCCCGTGGCTTCGTCGATCGTCGAGCGGGCAGTGCCGACGACCTCTGCGGCAACGTCGGCGTGCTCGTGTCCGGCGTGGAGATCGACGATCACGAGCGGAACGTCGATGTCGTCAGCGGCCTCGCGGAGTTCATGACCCCACCGTTCAGCGCAGGACGCCATCGCGACCGAATCGAGTGTGGCGTCCGCGCTCCAGTCGACGGAGAGCACCGCTCCGAGCAGGTTCGTCCGCCCGACGTAGCGGGCGATCGTCTGGTGGTGATCCTGCAGGTCGACCGAAGCGACGACGCTCGGACCGCCACCGAGGATCCCTCACGTGTCGATCCAGGGTTGCTCGGATCGCTCGGCGGGAATGCACGAGAACGGCACCCAGCCGGCGACCAGATCACCAAATCGTTCGGCTGCTCGCTCGACCCATCGTGGCCACCACACCGCGAACGTCTCGCCGTCGCCGAATCCACCATCGTTGTCGAACCATTTCGGAATCGATCCGTCGTGGAGACACGCCCAGACACTCAGGTCGATGGCCGTGGCGGCACGCAGAATCTGCTCGAACTGTTCGGCCCAACCGGCGTCGATCGTGCCCGGTTTCGGTTGCAGCCGCGCCCAATCGAGCGTGATGCACACGTCGGTGACCGCAGCGTCCCGCAGAGCCGCGAGATCGTCTGACCATCGCGTCTGGAATCCGTTGCCCACCGACGGTCCGACGTCGGACGCGTCGGCGTAGCCGAGGGTGGTGACGGTGCTGAGCGAGGCACCACGGCGGAACGTCATCGAACAGGCAGCGTCGGTGGAGGGAACGTCAGATGAACGGAGAACGCGTCCAGAGCTCGGAGGCATCGAGGCTCGACGACTCGGGAGCGCCGGACAGGCTGACGACGTCGATCGGCCCGGGGAATCCACGCAGCTCGACTTCACCGTACGGTTCGGCGGTGACACCTTCGGGAAGGCGGTCGAGCTGCATCGTCGGCATCAGCACCTGCACGCCACGGGCGTAATCGCACAGGCGCGCCGCCATGTTGACCGCCGAGCCGATGTAGTCGTCGCCCTCGAAGAGGAGTGCGTGGCCGGTGGCGAGCCCAGCGCGGATTTTCAGCGGTGCGCACACGTCGGTGGCGCGCTGCTCGAGATCGAGCACGAAGTCGATCGCGTCGCCTTGGTCGACTGCGACGACCATGCAACCGTCGCCGAGCCACTTGGCGATGCGGACGCCTCGGTCGGATGCCACGCTCCTGACGATGCCCCGGAACGTGCCGAGGATGCGTCCGGCCGCGTCGTCGCCGAACGCAGCGGTGTAGTTCGTGAATCCGGACAGATCGACGAAAACGAACGTGCGGGGGACACGCATGCGTCGATGTTACGTGCTCCGAGCAGCGAAGCGCGGGACGACCCGTTAAGTTCCAATCATGACGAAGCGGTTCGAGTACTCCCGCTGGGATGGCACGCAGACCGGCTTCGAGTTCGAC
>JBGTCW010000121.1:0-1850 GCA_041748635.1 Ilumatobacteraceae bacterium
AGGCGACGACTCCGTCGACGGCCCCGACGTGTCGATCCTCTCCAATTGCGCCGCCGGCCGGAACGTGTACGTGCAGTGGCGGGTCCAGGGTCGCTTCGACAATGCGGCGTTCCTCGACGACGACATCCTGATCGAACCGTCACACCGCGTGATCGTGTCGGCAGGCGTCGTGATCTACACGTTCGCCGGCACCGTCGTCGACCGTATCGAGTGCTACTACGACGCCCTGACGATGCTCGAACAGATCCTGCCCCCGTCGGACACGGCGGAGGGCTGACGACCCAGCTCAGTCGGACGACGCATTGGCTGATGCGCCGGGAGACGCATCCGCTTGCACGCGTCAGGAGCCCGGGGCTGCGGTGGCCCGGAGCTGTCGAGCGAAGAAATCCAGCGCAGACTTGGTCTTCGTCTGTTGCTGACCGGCGAGATCGACGCCGTGCTCGGCCAGAAAGCTCCTCGCCTCTGCAGCGACGTCCAAAGCCTCCGTCGGGACGCACTTCGTGGACAGCTCGAGAATGCGCGTTCCGTTCGGGTAGAACCACAACTCGGCCACCATCCTGCGACTGAAATCGCTCGGCGTGAACTTCAGTTTCATGATGTTGATCGGTCCGAGCATCGACAGATCATCGAGTTCAACACCACCGGGTGCGTGGTCGGTGTAGAACGCCCGCTGTTCCTTCGTGAACAGCTTCGAGCTCTTGCGGTCACCTGCGAACGCAGCTTTCAGCTTCGACGGATCCAGCGCTCTGGCCTTCATCGAACCGGAGCAGACGAAGCCACCAGGCATTGCATCGACCTCGACACCGAAGTTCGAGGACTTGCGCAGTTTCGGCGAGATGTGGTCCGGCACGACAGGCCGAAGCTTCACGACCGAGTCACCCGGCTTGCGCTGGATTCGCCTGGCGCGAACGACGAGGCCGTGCCTGTTGAGCGTCAGATCGGGCGTGTCGAAGAACATGATCTGGCGGAGCTCGGACTCGAGCACATCCATCCCGAGGGCGGCGACCGCCGAAGCGTGGTCGGTGTCGGGCACGGTCAACTTCAGCTCGACGCTGTCTGCTCGCTTCGCCAGTCCGAGCACCTCCGACAATTGTTCGGCGGACAGAACCGGTGCAGACTTCGTCGCCATGACTTTCCCCACGTTGATCGATCGGCCACCACGAAGTTGGTGGAGTTGCACTGTACGCACCGACCGGGAGATTCGCCTCACCCGTCCAGGGCGAGCTCCGGCGCGCCACGTCGCCTTTGGAGGGGTGAGGGGTTTGTGTCAGTCCGACGCGGATTCGGCGAGAAGGCCGGCATTGCGTGCGAGTTCGACGGCTCGGCTGCGTGATGTGGTACCGAGCTTGCGGTAGATCGACGATGTGTGTGACTTCACCGTGTTGCGAGAGATGAACAGCCGGGTCGCGATGTCAGCCAGGCTGAGGTTCGTTGGCAGCAGCTGCAGCACCCGCAGCTCTGCCGTCGACAGCGACCACGACCGCTCCGCGGAGATGTGGAGCGCCGCGTCCACCTGCGCGCGCAGTGCCTCCACATGACTCCGAATACTGGCGTCATCGGGCTCGAATCTCAGGTGATGGTCGATCTCACGCAGCAGTTTCGACGCTCGCGCCGGATCGTCGACGAGCAGCGCGGCGCGCGCCATCGCCATCCGAGTCAGCACGTTGAACCAGGGGGACACCCCCGTGAAACCCGCCAGGGACACGTCGCACCTGTCGAGGCACGCCACGGCGTCGCTGCGGCGTCCCGCACGAGCGCTGACCAAGGCGTGCACGGCAGCGGTGGACGAAGCCGTCGGAGCATGTTCCAGCGCACGTTCCTGAAGCATTCGATGCGCCGCGGTTGCGTGC
>JBGTCW010000122.1:0-2208 GCA_041748635.1 Ilumatobacteraceae bacterium
CACCGACGCCGTTCGCGATGGACGAATACCAGCTCGATGCCGCCGACGAGGCACTGCGTCTCGATGCCGCTGCCGAGGTCGAGTCCGCCACCGTCCGCCGCAACATCCAACGATCCGCCAACTACGTGCTGGGCGTCGTGCTGTTCGCCGTTGCGTTGTTCTTCGCCGGCATGAGCACGAAGATGGCGGGACTCGGGCCACGCAAGGTCCTGCTCGCCGTCGGTACGGTCGTGTTCGTCGCGACCGCGTCATGGATCGCGACGTTCCCGATCAGTCTGTCGGTGTGAGTTCCTCGACATCGGCAGTCCTGGCCTGCCGGCGTTCATCGACAATCGAGTGAACGACCAACGCTCCACCGATGCCAATGGTGACGACCGCGATCGCGTTGATCGAGCGTCGACGCCAACGGGTCCGGTAGTGGTAGACGTCACGGAGAACATTGTGACGAACGCCGCTCACGGCTTCCTCCTGCATTCGCACCACCGCGGTGGCAACCAGAAGCGCCGAAACGAGCACTTTCGAATTCTCGAAGCTCATGATGTTCCGGGGGCAGGCGGCGTCATCCGCCGATGATCTTGGCCTTCTCGACCTCGAACTCGGCGTCGGTCAGCACGCCCTGCTCGCGTAGCGCAGCGAGTTGGGTCAGCTGTTCCACGGATGTCGGCGCCGCCGCAACCGGAGCGACAGGCGCCGGCGGGGGTTCGTAGGCGGCCTGTGGAGTCTGCTCGTACGCCTCGGCATCGGCCTCGGTCTGGTACTTCGCCTGCTGTCGGCGGGCGACGCGGCCCGAGACCGCTGTCGCCGTTCCGGCGACCACAGCGGTCCTCGCCATCGTCCGTGCGATCGGTCGTCGTCTCAACATGTCTTCCTCGTCTCTCTCAGCCGGCCTCGGCCAGCACGTTGTCGACCATGGCAGCGAGCTCGGCAGGAATCCGAGCCCCTTCGATCAGTTCGCCGCCCGCCCGGGCGATGGCGTCGACCACGGGCGACGCCCACGTGTCCTCCCACATGATGAGCAGGACCGACGCGCCGTTCTCTATCGCTGCTGCTGCGTGCTCGATGTCCTCCTGCGAGATCACGCCACCGATCTCGCCCTCGATCTCGAGGAACGCATTCAAGCGCTCGTCTTCGTCCACCTCGATGACGAGGACGCTGCCGTCGTCGCCTCGCGAGACGAACACGACGTCGATGAGCCGGATGGTGCCGCTGTCGACGAGTTTTGCGAGTTCCTCCGCGATCTCTCCCGTGAAGTTGTTCTCGGGGAAACCGACGATGACGTATTCCAGCGGTGCGGCCATGGTCTGAACGTATGTCCATCGCATGATCGGTCACATCCCCCACATCGGGCGATCGTCCCGAGCGGTCCCCGACGCTTCGTGCCGATTTCGGCTGTCGCCCCAGATCGACGCTCCCTACGGTGACTGCTTCATGGTCGACATTCCGCTGCCCGCTGGCCACCACCTGCCGCGATTCACGACGGTTCTCGCGATCGCACTCGCCGTGTTGGCGGTCATCTGGGCAGCGCCGATTTTCATCGCGTTCGTGTCGGGCATCGACCTCGAGACGCTCGACCATCTGTATGCCGTGATTTTCGGCTTCGTGGTGTTCGACGCAATCGTGCCCATCTTCCCGAGCGAGTCGCTGTTGACCGCCGGGTCGAACCTGGCGGCTCAGAACGGGTCGGACATCTCGCTCGCCGGTCTCATTGCCGCGGGAGCGCTCGGCGCCAGCCGAGCCTGGCAATACTCGGCGGAGGCGTGACGGCATGTCGCTCCTGGGCCCGTTCGATCGACCACTCGCCCTCCACCTGCGCGAGACGCGACGACGGTTCGCACCGAGCTGGACGGTGGCACCTCCGCCGCCGCCCTCAGACGTCGGCGGTCGCCACTTCATCGATCGTCCGAGCCGTGACCGCGCACAACTGTTGACGCAGCTGCTGCTCGGTCCAACGAGATCCGTGCTCCCGGCGGTGGCCGAGATCGAGTCGGCAGTGGACGAACGTGTGGTGACGTGGAGCCCGTCGATGTACACGACGTCGCGAACCGAGCTGATCAACGCCCTGCTCGAAGGCGACGACTCCGTCGACGGCCCCGACGTGTCGATCCTCTCCAATTGCGCCGCCGGCCGGAACGTGTACGTGCAGTGGCGGGTCCAGGGTCGCTTCGACAATGCGGCGTTCCTCGACGACGACATCCTGATCGAACCGTC
>JBGTCW010000123.1:0-3092 GCA_041748635.1 Ilumatobacteraceae bacterium
GCGATGGCGTAGCTGTCGACCTCGACGGCCGCCTGGATCACACCGAACTTGGCGATGAAGCCGCTGGTGAACGGCACGCCCGCCTGGGCGAGCAGGAACACGGTGAAGGCGAGTGCCAGGATCGGTCGGCGACGGGCGAGCCCGGTGAACGACTCGAGGCTGGTGTCGCCGCCGGAGCCTCGCGACACGACCGTGACCACGCCGAACGACCCGATCACCAGCACCGAGTACAGGATCAGGTACAGCACCACCGACGGCATGCCGGGGCCGGCGTCGGCCTCGCCCGCACCGTGCGCGGCCGCTTCGACACCGACGAGGATGAAGCCGGCGTGGCTGATCGACGAATACGCCAGCATCCGCTTGACGTTCGTCTGCACGACAGCGAGGAACGAGCCGACCAGCAGCGTGACGAGCGCGAGCGTCCAGATGATCGGCCGCCAGTCGTCGCGGTAGAACGGGAGCGCGATCACGAGCACGCGGAGCATCGCGGCGAACGCAGCTGCCTTGCCGACCGACGCCATGAACGCCGTGACCGGGCTCGGCGCACCCTGATACACGTCGGGCGTCCACACGTGGAACGGCACGGCGGCGACCTTGAAGCCGAGCCCCACGATCAACAGCGCGATGCCCGCCAACGCCAGCGATTCGTTGCCGAACGGATCGACGCCGCTCTGCAGGGCGACGATCATCTCGCCGATGTTGGTGGTGCCGGTGGCGCCGTAGACGAGCGCGATGCCGTAGAGGAAGAACGCCGAGGCGAACCCGCCGAGCACGAAGTACTTGATGCCCGACTCGGCGCTCTCGCCGCTGCGGCGGTTGCTGGCGGCGAGCACATACAGCGCGAGCGACAGCGTCTCGAGGCCGAGGAACAGCACGATCAGATCGTTGGCCGACGCCATCACGATGCCGCCGAGTGCGGCGACGAGGTACAGCGCGTACACCTCGGGGCCGTCGTTGGGCGTGCCCCGCAGGTACTCGTCGCTGAGCATCGCCACGAGGATCACGCCGATGCAGATCGTGATCGTCATGAACATCGACAGCGTGTCGTAGGCGATCACACCGGCGACGAGTGTTCGGGCCCCGTTGTCGGTGATGTCGTCCCACTGCACCATCGCGAGCACGCCGGCCGCGCCGGCGATCGTCGCCGTGGCGAACGCGTAGAGCCCCTTGGGCCACTGCGGCGTCAGGGCGCCTGCGAGCATCAGCACGAGCGCGCCGACGAGCAGGATGAGCATGGGCGAGAAGGCGAACCAGTTGACCTCGGGGCCGACGAAGGTGTCGAGTTGCTGCAACATCACCCGTCTCCCTCCTCGTCGTCGCCCGCAGGCTCGTCGTCGCTGTGTTCGCCGATGCGGATCGTCGGTTCGGGCTCGACGAAGTCGGTGTTGTCCTCGACCCTGGTGATCAAGGCGTCGATGCTCGGCTCGATGCGATCGAGCACCGGCTTCGGGTACACACCCATGAACACGATGAGCCCGAGGAACGGCAGCAGGACGAGGCCCTCTTTCACCTTCAGCTCCGGGAACGACTGGTTGTCCTCGTCGGGCTCGCCGTGGAACACCCGCTGGTAGGCCCACAGCAGGTAGAGCGCGGCGAGGATCACGCCGAACGCGGCGACGACCGTCCACCACCGGGCGGTGAGGAACGACCCGGTGAGGATCAGGAACTCGCCGACGAAGCCGTTCAGGCCGGGCACGCCGATCGACGACAGCATCACGACCATGAACCCGGCGGCGAAGATCGGCGCCACCTTCTGGATGCCGTTGAGTTCCGCGATCGAACGGGTGTGGCGGCGCTCGTAGATCATGCCGACGAACAGGAACAGCGAACCGGTCGAGACGCCGTGGTTGATCATCTGCAGCACGCTGCCCGACAGCGACTGCGTAGTGAACGCGAACGTTCCCAACACGATGAAGCCCATGTGCGCGACCGATGAGTACGCGACGAGCCGCTTCAGGTCGGTCTGCATCGTGGCGGCGATGGCGCCATAGATGATGCCGATGACGGCGAGCGTGAGCCAGAACGGTCGGCTCCAGAACGACGCCTCGGGGAACAGGTACAACCCGAACCGCAACAGTCCGTAGGTGCCGAGCTTCAGCATCACACCGGCCAACACGACCGAGCCGGCGGTCGGTGCCTGGGTGTGCGCGTCGGGCAGCCACGTGTGCAACGGCACCAGCGGTACCTTGACGGCGAACGCGATGGCGAACGCGAAGAACAGCCAGCGGCCGGTCGACGCGGCGAAGTCGGCGCCCTCGGCGATCTCGACGAGGTTGAACGTCGTGTAGCCGAGATCGCGGCTGGCGATCGCCACCGTGGCGATCAGCCCGACGAGCATGAACGCGGAGCCGAGCATCGTGAACAGGAAGAACTTGGTCGCCGCGTAGACCCGCTTCTCGTAGCCCCAGCCGGCGATGAGGAAGTACATCGGCACGAGCACGATCTCGAAGAAGATGAAGAACACGAACAGGTCGAGGCTGAGGAAGCTGCCCATCACGCCGGCTTCGAGCAGCAGCAGCCATGCGAGGTACGGCTTGTCGTCGTGATGGGCGTCGGCCCCGACGATGGCCAGCGGGAACAGGATCCCGGTCAGGGCGACGAGCAACAGCGAGATGCCGTCCACGCCGAGGTGCCACGAGATCCCCCACGCCTCGATCCATACGTGCTTGGTGACGAACTGGAACCCCTCGGCCCCGGACTCGAACGCCACCAGTAGCCACACCGACAAGGCGCCGGTGGTGATGCTGGCCAGCAGACCGACGAGCTTGACGAGCTCTGGACGCCTGCTGCCGGTGAGCACGGTCGCCAGCGCCCCGGCAACGGGAACGAGGATCAGCAACGTGAGGATCGGGAAGTCCGTCTCCATCAGAGGATGCCCCTGGCGACGACGAACCAGGCCAGCACCACGACGACGCCGATGCCGATGATGGCCGCGTAGGAGCGCACGAACCCGCTCTGCGCCTTCCGGGCGACGCCGGCGATGCCACGCACGGACCTGGCCGTGCCGTTGACGGCGCCGTCGATGAGGGTGGCGTCGAACCACGCGGCCGCGTCGAAGCTGCGCCGCCCCGGTCCGCCCATGAAGTCGGAAA
>JBGTCW010000124.1:0-5570 GCA_041748635.1 Ilumatobacteraceae bacterium
TCGTCGCCGATCCGCAGCGGTGCCGCGAACTCGGCGCGCGAGGACGCGCGTGGGTCGAGCGCGAAGCGTCGCCCGCAGCCGTCGGCGCTGCGTACCACGATCTCCTGCGTTCGCTGGGTTGACGCGGAGCTGAATCCACAACCGATCGGGCTGCCGCTAGCCTCTCGTGATCGTGGCACCCTCCTCTTCTTCCTCGTCCTCCACCAAGAAAGCCGCCAAGCTGGCCAAGTCCGGCCCCGGCAAGAAGGTCCGGTTCCAGGGCGGAACGCTGTTCCCCGTCGTCGTGACCATCGTGATCGTGCTCGGGCTCTCGCTCGTGGTCTTCGCTCGCCAGAGCCGGCCGTCCGTCGACGCCTCCGGGTCACCGCAGGTGTCCGATCACTGGCACCACGCCTACGGCTTCTTCCTCTGTGACACCTGGATCCAGCTCGAAGGCGACGCTGAGCAGCAGGGCACCGACAACTTCACGCAGTACGCCCGCTCTGGCGTACACAGCCACGATGACGGCCTGATGCACTGGCACCCATTCACGTCGGCGGCGGTCGGCAGCAACGCCCGGCTGGGGGTCTTCCTCGACACGTACAACGTCGAGGTGTCGAACACCAAGCTGACATTCCCTGATTCGCAACGAGCATCGATCGAGGAGCAGTTCGCTGCCGCCGATCCGCCGCGTACGGAGCTGCTCGCCCGCGAAGACATCCTGACGTGGGAGGACGACGACACGTGCCCCATCGACGGGTCCGAGGAAAGCGGCAAGTTGCAGGTCGTCGTGTGGAACAACTTCACCGACACCGACGACGGAACGACCTACATCGCCGACTTCGACAACATCCGCCTCGATCGTGACCAGATGGTGGTCGTCGTCGCGTTCGTGCCGGACGGCACCGACGTGACCATGCCACCGTGGGCGCCGCGGCTTCCTGAGCTCGGTCAGATCGACTCCGGCGTCCTCGACCCGAACACGTCACTCGAGCCCGGTGTCACGGTGCCCGAGGGGAGCATCCCCGACGGCACCAGCGTCCCCGCAACCTCCGAGGGCTGATGCGCGCCGTCGTCCTGGTCGGCGGCTTCGGCACCCGGCTGCGGCCGCTCACGTTCAGCGCCCCCAAGCCGATGCTGCCGATCGGCCACGTGCCGATGATCACCCGTCTGGTCGATCGCCTCGGCCGCGGTGGCGTGACTGAGGTCGTGCTGGCACTCGGATTCCGCCCGGAACCGTTCGTGGAGGCCTTCCCGGACGGTCGCTGTGGTGATGTGGCCCTGACCTATGCCGTCGAACCGGAGCCGCTCGACACCGCGGGTGCCATCAAGTTCGCCGCCGAGTACGCCGGGATCGACGACACCTTCGTCGTTGCGAACGGTGACGTCATGACCGACCTCGACGTGTCAGCGCTGGTCGACGCCCATCGTGCGTTCGGAGCCGAGGCGACATTGCACCTCATCGGAGTCGTCGACCCATCGGCGTTCGGGGTCGTCGACCTGGCGAGCGATGCGACGGTGCGGGCGTTCATCGAGAAGCCGGCGCCGGGTACCGAGCCGAGCAATCTGATCAACGCCGGCACCTACGTGTTCGAGCCGTCCGTGCTCGATCGGATCCCGTCGGGGCGCAAGATCTCGATCGAGCGTGACACGTTCCCGAAGATCGTCGCCGACGGCGGCCTTCGGGGCCTGGCCACCGATGACTACTGGATCGACGCCGGCGTGCCCGATCTGTACCGGGCAGCGAATCTCGATCTGCTCGACGGCAAGCGTCGCCACGAACGCTGCGACGCGGTGGCCCCGTCAGCCGACGTACACGCCAGCGCCGAGGTGCGTCACAGCATCGTCGGCGACGGTGTGGTGGTTGCAGCGGGTGCTGTGGTGGCGGACTCGGTGCTCCTGCCCGGAGCGAGGGTGGCGAGCGGTGCCGTCGTCGAGCGCTCGCTCGTGATGGGAACCGTCGGTGAGGATGCGGTCGTGCGCGATGCGATGATCGGTGCCGACGGGCACGTCGGTGCGGGCGAGACACTGATCTCCGCGACCGAACCCTCCGTCGATTCGTGAGCGGGGTTGCCACCACGGTGGCGGCGCTACGGTCGACTCCGTGAACGTCGTCGTCATCGGAGGAGCGGGCTTCATCGGCTCACACCTCGTCGATCGCCTCCTGGCCGAGGACCATGTCGTCGACGTGATCGACAATCTGACGGTCGGCTCCCTCGCGAATCTGTCGGCGGCGAGGGCCGCTGGTGGCGCGTTGCGCATCCATCATCTCGATGCAACGTCGTCGGAGGCCGAGTCGTCGATCGGGCTGCGTCGTCCCGACGTGATCTACCACCTTGCGCTCCTCCCGCGCCACGACGCGACCGCCGTTGCGCAGGGTGAGGCGTTCGCGTCGGCGTTGGCGATCGTCGAGGCCGCACGACGCCACGGCGTGGCAAAGGTCGTCGTTGCGCTGCCGGCTGCCGCCCTCTACGGCCATCCGACCTCGAAGCTGCTTCCCGTCAAGGAAGGCGAGCCGTCGCAGCTCGAACCCCGTGACGTCCGCGGGGTCGTCGCACGGGCGATCATCGACCTGCTCGTGTCGGCCCGCGACCTCCATTCGATCGAGTTCACCGCGCTTGCTCTCGCGAGTGTGTACGGGCCGCGGCAACGTGCTTCCGGCGGCGTCGTCGCAGCGTTCGTCGAGGCGGCGGGCAACGGCCGGGCACCGGTGTTCGACGGCGACGGTCGTCAGACGCGCGACTTCGTGTTCATCGACGACGTGGTCGACGCGTTGGTGCGTGCCGGGAGTCGCGGAAGCGGGCTCGTGATCAATGTCGGGACCGGTGATCAGACGTCGATCGCCGACCTCTGGTCGAAGCTCGCAGCCGTCATCGACGGCGCTGCAGGCCTCCAGCCCACCAGCGGTCCGGCCAGACTGCACGATGTGCGACGCTTCGCCGTGTCGCCGGTCCGCGCTCGAATCCACCTGGGCTGGTCGGCGTGGACGGGGCTCGACGAGGGAATCTCCCGTCTCCTCGAATGACCGTGCTCGGCTCGCGCGGTGTGTCTGTCAGTCGAGTGAACCGAGGGTGTCGAGGGCCAGTCGTCGCGCGATTTCGGGCGTCGACATGACCGTGTCGGTCACGACACAGCGCATACCGGTGGCCTCGATCGCTGCGGCGTGGTGGGCGTCGACGGTGTCGATCACGAGCGTCGATGCGATCGGCGAGTACAGCCGGGCGACGCCCACCACACTGCGCTCGTGACCGAGCTCGGTCAGCATCCGGTCGGCCGGGCCCTTGAGTGCGGCGCCTCCGACGATTGGTGACACCGCGACGACCCGGTGTCGTCGATCGGCGAGCACGGCGTCGACGCCGTCGAGCGACCGGATCGGAGCGATCGAGACGAGGGGGTTCGACGGTGCGATGACCACCGTCGTCGCGTCGGTCAGGGCCTGGTGGGCGCGCTCGGACAGCGCCGCGTGCCCGTCGAAGCGCACCGACCGGACTGGGACATCGTGGCGCAGCCGAACGAAGTAGTCCTGGAACGTCACCTCGGTCGGCTGAGCACCCGGCGCGTCGACGGTCACCAGCGTCGAGAGACGGTCGTTCGTCATCGGCACGACCCGGATCGGAACGTCCCAGGCACGACGGATCTCGTCGGTCACGTCGGTGAGCGTTGCGCCTTCGGCGAGACGTGCCGTGCGGTAGAAGTGGGTGGCGAGGTCGCGGTCGCCCAGGTTGAACCACCGCGGCGCAGCGACCGAGCCCACGGGCCGCACCCCTTCGTACCGCCCGAGCGACTCCATCGCCCGCCAGGTCTCGTCGACGAGACCCCATCCTCGCTCGGGGTCGATCGCTCCGGCCAAGGTGTAGACGATCGTGTCGAGGTCTGGCGAAATCGCCAGGCCGTGCAGCGTGCAGTCGTCGCCGGTGTTGACCAGCGCCGTGATCGACGCGGTGTCGTCGACGCCGTCGACCAGGCCGCGGCCGACGGCGTCGACCAGGCCCCGCAGGAAACGTGCCGCGCCGACGCCACCAGACACCACCGTGACCGAACCCGGCTCAGCCACTGGCAGCGACCTCCTCGTACATCGCCGTGTATCGATCGGCGGTCGTCGTCCACGAGAACCTCGCCACGTTGGCGTGACCGCGCCGGATGAGTTTGGTGTGCATCTCGTCGTCGGTGACCACCCAGAACAGGTTCGCAGCGAGCGCCTCGGCATCGCGGGCCGGACTGAGCAACGCTGCGGCGCCGGCGATCTGTGGAATCGACCCGGCGGTGCTGGCCACCACCGGTGTTCCCACTTGCTGCGCTTCGAGGATCGGGAACCCGAAGCCCTCGTCGAGCGAAGGGTAGGCGAGCGCACGAGCGTGGGTGAGCAGCCATCGCTTCGTGGTGTCGCCGACGATGCCGGTCCGGATGACACGTTCAGCGGCCACTGCCGGGAGTCGGGCAATCGAGCGGTCGACCGCCGCGACGTCGTTCCCCGCTGCTCCGGCGATCACGAGGCGCACCGTCGGGTGCTCGCGGGCGAGACGTCCGAATGCGTCGACGAGCGTGGGCAGGTTCTTGCGGCACTCCATCGTGCCGAGCGCCAAGATGAAGTCACCGAGATCGGGCAGACCGGACGGCGCCTCGTCGAGTGTGCTCTCGTGGTCGGCGAGCGGAGGTCCGAGCAGGGCCGTCCGAACCCGCTCGGTGTCGAGCAGTTCGCGCACCCGACGGGTGGTCGCATCGGAGCTGGTCACCACGTGCGCACCCCCGTGCACGGCGCGGCGCAGCACTGCGGAGGCGAGCAACACGTCGGGCTCCGCGTCCTCCGGGTGATCGAGAAACCAGCAGTCGTACACCGAGACGATCCGTGGGCACCGCGCCGGCGGCACCACGTAGTTCGTGCCGTGGATCACGTCGGGATGCCCGAGCCAACGGTCCATGGGGATCGACCGGCGCGCCCAGGCCCGTAGTGCAAACGCCGCGGGCATCGGGATGCGCCGCACGGGCGCTCGTCGACGGGCTCGTGCGCTCGTCAGGTAGGGGAGCAGTTCGAGTCCATCTCGCTCGGCGAGGGCATCGAGCGTCCAGGCGACGGCGTTGCCGATCCCTGTTCGACGGCCATGTGTGGGCCCGACATCGATCGCCACGCGTACCATTCGGCCGCTGAGCGTATCCGTGCACTGGACGTGGCGGGAGTCGCTGGTGGGCCGGTGCCCGTAGACTCGCTGCCTTATGCCTACAGCGTTCGTGACGGGGATTACTGGCCAGGACGGTCAGCACTTGGCGGAGTTCCTGCACGAGCAGGGATATCACGTGTTCGGGATGGTGAAGGGCCAGAACAATCCGCGGGTGGAGGCGTTGCAGCACGAGATGCCGTTCATCGAGCTGGTGTCGGGTGATTTGGCCGATCTGCCGTCGATCGTGTCGGCGATGGAGGCGTGTCAGCCGGATGAGGTGTACAACCTTGGGGCGATCAGTTTCGTGGCGTTGAGTTTCTCGCAGGCGGAGTTGACGGCGAACATCACCGGGTTGGGTGTGTTGCGCATGTTGGAAGCGGTGCGGATGGTGGGCGGTTCGCAGAACAATCCGATTCGGTTCTATCAGGCGTCGTC
>JBGTCW010000125.1:0-11263 GCA_041748635.1 Ilumatobacteraceae bacterium
CGCCGTGACGTCGCGATGCTGCGCGCTCTCGGCATGCGGCCGCGCGCGACCGCCGCCATCGTGTTCTTCCAAGCGACCGTGATCGCGCTTGTCGGCCTGACCATCGGTGTCCCCCTCGGCCTCGTGCTCGGTCGTCTCGTCTGGCGGAGCGTCGCACTCGACACGCCGGTCGAGTTCGTCGTGCCCGAGAACTTGCCCATGATCGTGCTGGTCGCAGTGATCGTTCTCGCACTCGCCGCGCTCCTCGCCGCATGGCCCGCACGGCGATGGTCGGCGATCGACCTCAGCGACGAGTTGCGAGCCGAGTGATGGCAGTGATGCTGGCACCCCCGAGGCGCCGATGGTGACACCCTTGCCACCGGCAGCGAAATCCGATCCACTGGGGACAATGGAGGTCATCACCGGGTCCGGCGCATCGTCAGCGCCTGCGATCAGCGATGCCCCGACGCAGCCCTCGATGTCCGGCCCGAGCGCACCGATCGTCATCGTGCCTGCGACGGCAGCCTCGGCGACCGGTATCCAGTCCGAACTGGAGCCGGCGTGGTGTCTCCTCGCAGCACCGGTCGCGATCGCCGTTGCGCTCGCCGGCGTCATCGTTGCGGTCAACGCCGACGGGCCGACAGCGACGCAGATCGTCGGGTCGATCCTGGTCGTGCTCTGGGCCGCCACAGGTCTCGCACTGGGGGTTCGCCGCCGCCAGGATCGCCTCGGCCCGATCGTGCTCGCCGGCGCGATCGCCGGCGGAGTGACCTGTCTCGCCGAAGCCCTGGTCGCCAGTGCACGACTCGACGACTCGACCGACGACCTCGCCGCGATCGCCCTGCGACTCGGCCTCACATTGCTCGCGGCGTTCGCACTGCACGTGCTCACGGCGCTCCCCGATGGACGGCTCACGAGTCGGGCGCGCCAGCGCACCGTCGTCGCCGGGTACGTCGTCGGTCTCGGGGTGGGCGCAGCGCTCTGCGTCGACCTCGACACGATTGCGACGTGGCCGATCGTTGGGCTGTGGGCCGCCGCCTTCACGGCGGGCACCTACGCAGCGCAATTGCGCTACCGGATTGCCGGGGCTGTCGAGCGCCGCCGCATGCAGTGGATCGGCTGGGGCATCACCGTGGCAGCCGAAGGTGTGCTCGTGATGATCGCCCTTCGGCTCCTGACCGACTGGCCGCACGACCCCGGCACGTTGGCGCTCGCCATGACCGGTCTGGTGCCCATCGCCATCATTGCCGGCACGCAGCCGAAGATGGTCGCCCGCGTCGACATCCTGCTCACCCACACGGTGGCACTGGCCGGGCTCACCGCACTGATCCTCGGCATCTACGTGATCGTCGTCCTCGGTCTGGGGCGCACACCGGAAGGGAGCGAACGCACACTGCTCCTGCTGTCGATGGTCGCCGCCGCCATCGCAGCGCTGCTGTACCTCCCCGCCCGACGCTGGCTGACCGAACGAGCCAACCGACTCGTGTACGGCGCCCGCGTTGCGCCCGACGAGACGCTGCGCACGTTCGGTCAACGCCTCACCCGGTCGATTCCGCTCGACGAGTTGATGCTGCAACTCGCGGAGAACCTTCGCAGCAGCATGGTGTTGACCTCGGCCGAAGTGTGGACGGGCCAGGACGGCCGGTACGAACAAATGGCAGGGGTTCCCCACCGCCAGCCGCCCCCGATCGCAATCGGCCCGAAGGAACTCCCGGTGGTGGCTCGGGCAGGCGTGAGTGGTGGCACCTGGCTCGACATCTGGGTGCCGCAGCTGGTCGGACCATCGGGGAGTTCGGCGATGCGCGTCGCCCCGGTTGCCCACGCCGGCCTCCTGCTCGGATTCATCGTCGTGACCCGCACCGCCGACGGCGAGCCCTTCACCGAGAACGAGGACACCGTGCTCACGGAGATCGCCCGCCAGATCGGGCTGGCGCTGCACAACGTCCAGCTGGACACCGCGCTCCAGGCAAGTCTCGACGAACTGCGCATCCGCAACCAGGAGCTGCAGGACTCCCGCGCCCGAATCGTTGCCGCCGGTGACAGCGAGCGGCGCAAGCTCGAACGCAATCTTCACGACGGGGCCCAGCAGCACCTCGTCGCGCTCGCGGTGAAGCTCCGCCTCGCTCGCGACGCCGTCGAAGATGACCCCACCGACGCGATGTCGATGATCGACGAGATCAAGGGCGACGTCCAGACGGCAATCAGTGAACTCCGCGCGCTCGCGCACGGCATCTTCCCGCCGCTGCTCGTCTCGGGCGGCCTCACCGACGCGCTCCCCGCTGCGGCCGGGAGGGCGGCGCTCCCGACGACCGTTGACCTCGTCGATGTCAGCCGCTACGGCAACGACATCGAAGCTGCGGTCTACTTCTGCACGCTCGAGGCACTCCAGAACGCCGGCAAGCACGCCGGCGAGGATGCAACAGCGACGGCCACCGTGGTCGAGGCCGACGGGGTGCTGCGGTTCGAGATCCGTGACGACGGTGCCGGCTTCGATCCGGCTTCCGGCGGCGCCCAGGGCCATGGCTTCGTGAACATGGCCGACCGGCTCGGGGCGTTCGGCGGCACGATCGGGGTGAGGTCGGCGCCCGGTGACGGCACCACGATCACCGGCACGATTCCGCTGCGCTGACCGTTACATCAGGGGTCAGACCCAGGATGTAACGGACCACCAGCTCGGTACCGGGGCTCGCCTGAGCACGGTTACATCCTGGGTCTGACCCCTGATGTAACGGCCCAATCGGGGTCGCCGCCGGCTTCCCAGAGGCGGCGGATCACACGGGGCGAGAGCTCATCTTTGTTGACGTAGGCCATGGCCCCGCTCGTGCGGGCACCTGCGGGGAGGTCGTCGAGCCCGTACGTCGACACGAGGATCACCTTGATCGCCGGGTTGTCGCTCGTGATCAAGCGGGTCGCTTCGATGCCGTCGAGATCGCCCATGTTGATGTCCATCAGGACGAGTTGCGGGGCCACCGTCGAACTCGCGTCGACCGCCTCCTCGCCCGACGCCACCTCGGCGACCAGTTCGAACCCGACGACGCGATCGATGACCGCCCGGGCCGCAGCTCGGAACGGAGGCTGGTCGTCGACGATCATCACCGTCACCCGTTCATCCGACTGATCGGTCATCGCGCTCCTCTCATCGCTTCCTGTGCGGCATGCCATCCGCACATTCCGTGCACGCCGCCACCTGGCGGGGTCGAGCTCGAACACAAGTACACCCCATCGATCGGTGTCCGCCAGGGATGCAGGCCGAGCGTCGGGCGCCGCACGAACTGCCGGAAATCGGCGACGCCCCCGTTGATGTCACCGCCGATGTAGTTGGCGCCGTGCGCCTCGACGGCCTCGGTGTTCATCGCGTGACGACCGATGATGCGGTCGCGGAAGCCCGGAGCGAACCGCTCGATCTGCACCTCGATCCGCTCGGTCATGTCGACCGTGGAGCCGTTGGGCACATGGCAGTACGCCCACACCGCTTGGATCCCATCCGGTGCCCGTGTCGCGTCGAACAGGCTGGGTTGGGAGAGCAGGACATAGGGCCGCTCGGGGTGGCCCCCGGCCTGCACTTCGGCTTCGGCAACCGTGATCTGCTCGAGCGTGCCGCCGAGATGCACCGTCGCCGCGCGAGCACAGTCCGCGTTGGTCCAGGGGATGGGGCCGTCGAGAGCCCAGTCGAGCTTGAAGATCCCCGCCCCATACCTGTATCCGGTGAGCGCCCTGCGATACCGGTTGGGCACCGCGTCACCTGCGACTGCGAGCACCTGGCGCGGGGTCAGGTCGAGCAAAACCGCATCGGCCGACGGAAGTTCCTGCAGCGACGTGATTCGGCGGTCGCATTCGACCCGACCGCCGAGATCCTCGAGGACGGCCACCAGAGCATTCGCAATCTGCTGCGATCCACCCTTCGCCAGCGGCCAGCCCACGAGATGGGCGAGCACGCCGAGCATGAGGCCGTAGCCGGCAGTGACCGGAGCCTTGAGGCTCAGGATCGAGTGGCCGGCGAGCCCGGCAAACAGTGCCCTGGCCTCGTCGGTGTCGAACCCCCGGCGGCCGACCGTGTGGGCCGGAAGGATGCCGACCGCTCCGTAGCGGGCGAGCGTGATCGGGTGCTTCGGCGGGATCGTGAACGGCGACAGCAATCCGTCGGTCAGGTCGAATCCGGCGTCGACGAACGGGCCGAACAGACGCCGGTAGGCCTTGGCGTCACGACCGAGACCGTCGGCCGTTTCGACCACCGACCGATGCAGCAGCGCCGCGCGACCGCCGTCGAGCGGATGCGCGACGGGAACCTCCGGGTGGATCCACTCGAGTCCATGATCGGTCAGCGGCGTCTCACTTGCGGCGATCTCACGGAACACCGGAGATCCGACGGCGAGCGGATGGATCGCCGAGCAGACGTCGTGCAGCACGCCCGGCAGCGTCAGTTCCTCGGTCCGGGTTCCTCCACCTGGTCGCGCCGCAGCTTCGAACACCGTGACGTCCCATCCGGCTCGCGCCAGTGTGATGCCCGCGACCAGCCCATTCGGGCCTGCACCCACCACCACGGCTCGTCCTCCGGGCTGAGACGCCAACTCACTCACTGCGCAACACCTTGGCAGGTGCGTGACGCAAACCGAACCTGATCGGGATGATGCCGGCGAGCGCGGCCAGAAGGGCCACCACGACCACAAGTGCTGCCAGGCCGAGCAGCGGCGCGACGGGCTCAGCGAGCGTGCCGAACCCGTTCGCCAGCCGGGTCCACAGCCATCGCCCCACCACCACCCCGAGCGGCACACCGAACAGCAACGACGTGACACCGATCGTGACGCCTTGCCACACCCCCACCGCCGTCACGTTCGTGCGAGTCGAACCGAGTGACTGCAGGATGGCGATGTCACGACGACGGCGGCGGACGGCGATGACCATCGCATTGACCACGGTGACACCGACGACGAGCACGAGCAGTGAGGCGAGCACGACCGGCAGCGATCGCAGACGCGCCAGCCCTTCCACGTCAGATGGCTGACCGTTCGTCTGGAACCGCACGACTCCCTCGCTGCCCAGCGCCGTGGTCATCCGGTCCTCGAACGCGCCTCGTTCCTCCCCGGCGAGCGCGTCCGGATCGAGCCCGACCACGATGAACGACCTGGATGTTGGGGAGCGTGGGCCGATCGCATCGCGCGAGACCAGCGCTCCGACGCCGATCGAGGTCCGGTCCGAACCCTGGTAGAGCCCCAGCCCCGGCAGCACCACTCGCCCGACCACGGTGGCGTTGCCCTCGAATCCATCTGACGCGACCGCCACCGTGTCCCCGATGCCGACGCCGAGTTGCCGCATCGTCGTGAGACCGAGGGCGATCTCGGCGGCGGCGGCGGGGGCCCTTCCAGCGGCGATCGTCGGCACTACTGGTTCGGCGTCCTCGGTACCCGCGAACGCCAGCGATGTGACTGCAGCGTCATCGACCCTGAGCTCCGTGATCTGTAGCTCCCCGACCCGCGCAACCGCCGGGTCCGCAGCGACAACGGCGAGTACCTCATCGGTTGCGGTCTGATCCGTCAGGATCTCCTCGCCGAAGTCGAGCGCGAGGTCGAAGTTCGATCCGTAGAACCGGCCGTCGTTCACGACACGGTCGAGGCTGGACGCGAACACGATGGTGGCTGCTGCGATGGTGATCGCAGTCACCGCCCCGATGATCGTTGCCCTGGTGGGCACCGCAGTGGGACCACGGCCGGGTTCGAGTGCGAAGCGGACGCCCGTCGTGAGCGCGTTCGACGCACCGCGCGCCGACAACCAGCCGGCGGTTGCCGACCCGTTGAGCGCGCCGACGTGGTCGTCGACGCGGGCGTTGTTCCACGCCGGCGGCACCCCGATCGCGATGAACACGACGAGCAGTACGAGCGCCCCGCCGAACACGATCGTCGTGTCGAAGTCGAATCCCGGAGACGGCTCGGCGTCGGCCGCAGGACCAACCGGAGTCAGCAGCGAAAGCAGAGCAGCGAACCCGATTGCGAGGGTGAGCCCGACTGCCACGGCCGCACCCAGCCGGAGCATCGAGGTGTTGAACCGTTCCCGGCGCGTCGCCCCGAGCGCAGCAAGGGTGCGGTTGTCCCGCCCGTCGATTTGGAAGCGGCGCGAGATCGCCTGGCCGAGGAGCAGGGTGCCGAGCACGGCGGTCACCACTGCGAAGAGCGCCAACGCAGTGGCCGCAGGTTCGGTCACCCGCAACGCCTTCGATCGTGTGATGGGGAGTGTCTTGTAGATGATCTTCTCGTCAGGTGCCAGTGCGTCGACGGCCGCCTTGAACTCGGCGATCCGGCCAGGATCGGTGAGGCGAACATTGGCTCCCCCGAAACCTGCTGATGGAGCACCCAGCTCCTCATAGAGCGCCGGCCCGATCCACACTGCAGGCGGCTCGTAGCCCGCATCGACAGCGATGCCTTCGAGATCGTTGCCGATCCCGGCGACTCGGACGTCGACGGTTCTGGCAGCGCCGGGAGTATTCAACACGGCCAAGGCGTGCTCGAATTCTGCGACGTCGATGAACTGGAAGAACGAACTCACCACCTCGGGTGGGAGCACCGTGAGACTGATCGAGTCGCCGACCTGCAATCCCGCAGCCGTCGCATGGGCGCGGTCGACGTACACCTCGTCGAGTGAGTCCGGGCTGGGCACCCTGCCCTCGGCCAGCACGGGGCGGTCGACATCGACCAAGGCCCTTCCGTCGGTCGCTCCGACGAACAGACCGTCATCGACGTTGTCCGGGGTGATCTCGCCAGACGGCCAGGTGGCGACACCGTAGAATTGGGAGAACTCGGCGACCATCGGAAGCGACGCGACGAGGGCGTAGTCGAGGACCGAGTCGTCGCCGTCGTTCGGATTGATGAGCACATCGCTGACCTCGTTCTGTTCGATCATCCGATCGACAGCCGTGCGGGTGCGCTGCGCCCCTGCGAGCCCACCGAGCACGAGACCACCGATCAACGCCACGAGCACCACGATGCCCACCAGGTTCCGCCATCCGTGACGCAACTCTGTGCGCGCCAGCGCGAGCGATGTCTGCACTCCACGATCAGACCACGTCGATCCCCGCGCGACAAGGACGCTGGTGTCACGTGCGATGGGGTGCTGGCACCACATCGCAGACACCGGGCTGTCACCTCGCCCGCCCGTCACCTCATCCGTACCTTCGAGCTATGACCAGAATCACCGCCAAGCACCTGATCGCCACCGGTTCCGCGACAGCACTCCTGCTGCTGAGCGCGTGCGGATCCGACGACAACTCCAGCAGCGCCGACGTCGAGGCGTGTGACGCCTGGATCGCCGCCGACACCACCATCATCAGCTTTCTGTTCATGGGCGTGGGCGACGCCAGCACGGTGAACGCCGCACTGGATGCGACGATCGACGCCGCTCCCGACGACCTCGTCGACACCGTCACCGAACTCAAGGCGGAAGCGCAGCCGCAGCTCGAGGATCCGGAGTCCGACGCCTCCGACCGGACGCTCGATCTGTACAGCGACGCCATTGCCTGGACCGGAGAGAACTGTGACGTCGAGACCCTCGACGTCACCGCGACGGACTACGAGTACGAAGGCATCCCCGATGAACTCCCTGTCGGATACACGGTCACCAACTTCACGAACGACGGCCAGGAGCAGCATGAGATGTTCGCCTTCAAGATCAACGACGGCGTCACCGAGTCGCTCGATCAGATCTTCGAGCTCCCGGAGGAGGAGATCTTCGGCAAGATCACCCCGGTGAACGCCGTGTTCGCACTCCCGGGTGAGAGCGACACAGGATCGTGGGACCTGACATCCCCGGGCAACTACGCAGTGGTGTGCTTCATCCCCGTCGGGTCGGTCGGCGAATCCGAGGGCGACGGGCCCCCACACCTGGTCGAGGGCATGGTGCAGGAGTTCACGGTGACGTCATGAGGATCGAGTCGAGCGTCACGACTGTGAGCTGGATCCCGTCCGAAGCGGTCACCGGCCTCAACAAGGCGATCTTCGGAACCGGGCTCACCCACTATGACGACCCTCCGCCGGACGTGATCGATGACCTCGACGGCCTCTGTGCTGCCGATCGTTTCCGATTCGCCAACCGACTCGTCGGATGGATCGACGTGGCCGACGGTCGCATCGTCGATGCCGGCTACGACGGTGGGTGCATGATGGGGGCCACGACGTTGGGCCTCGGCGTCGGCCGCGCCACCTTCGCGGCCATCGCCTTCGACGACATCCGCCGTCCCGTGGAGCTGACCGAGACGTCGGCCCGGTTCGTCCAGACCGTTGGCGGGCACACCGCTGTCCCGGCACCGCGCCGCGTGAACAAGCCTCCGTTCGTCAAGTTCGAGGCACCGACGGTGTGGACGACCCTGGCGCTCACCGTGCACGCCGACGGGACGAGTGACTACGAATTGATCGGCGCGAGCGCGTTCCCCCGCCACTGGGTGTACGACCACGCGGGAGCGCTCACCGCGAAGGCGGGAATGGCCGACTTCAAGAACTGGTGGCGCCATTCGTTCGGCAAGCACACCCCGTGGGGTGACCAGGACTCGCCGGCATTGGTCACCGCCGTCGAGACGGCGCTCGAGCGCGAGCTGGCCGAGCGGATCATGCGCATCGGCCAGAAGCCGACGATCCGTACCCTGGGCGACGGAACGCTGCTCACCGAACAAGGAGAGGAGAACGACGAGATCTACCTCCTGCTGAACGGCGTCGTGAGCGTCGAGGTCGACGGAGAGCTGATCGCCGAGCTCGGTCCGGGCGCGATCATCGGCGAGCGCTCGGCGCTCGAGTCAGGTGCTCGGACATCGTCGGTCCGAGCCCTCACCAAGGTCACCGTGGCGGTCGCCGCAGCGGACCAGATCGACCGCGATGCACTCCACCGTCTGAGCGCGGGTCACCGACGCGAACACCAGGTCACGACGGCCAGTCAGGCGAGACCGGCAGAGTGAAACCGATCGCCGCGCCGCCACCATCGCGACCGGCGGCGAGCACCGAGCCGTTCGCTCGGGTGATCACGTCGCGCACGATCGACAGACCGAGCCCAGACCCCGGCATCGTGCGGGCAGTGTCCGCGCGGTGGAATCGATCGAAGATCCTCATTTCTTCGTCCACCGGCACACCGGGACCACGATCGAGCACGGTGAGCGTGCCGCCATCGACCACGATGTCGATCGGTCCGCCGGTCTGATCGAACTTGCAGGCGTTGTCGACGAGGTTCGTGATCGCACGATCGAGCGCCGAGCGGGGCGCATCGACCGAGTCGTTGCCCCGCACGTCGACGACGACGTCACGCGAGCGTCGCCGCCCGACTCGTTCGGCCACCTCGTGCGCCAGCGCAGCAAGGTCGATCCGCTCGTTCGGCTGCGCTTCGAGTTCACCCGACGCGGCCGCGACAAGTTCGTTCACCAGCTCGGTCAGTTCCCGGACCTCGCTGTCGAGGTCGTCGAGGATGCCGTCGCGGATCTCCGACGACATCTCGGGGTGCCGACGCAGCACGGACAGATTGGTCGTCAGGCTCGTGAGGGGCGTGCGCAGTTCGTGCCCGGCGTCCTGCACGAGGCGGTGCTGCTCGGCCCTCGACAGCGCGAGCGCTCCGAGCATGTCGCGGAAGGCCGAGCCGAGCCTACCCACCTCGTCCTGACCCCGTCCGGGGACCTCCACGTCGAGGCGACCTGACGAGCCGACGTCTTCGGCGGCCCCGGTGAGCCGTCGGATCGGCGCCGCAACGGTCCCGGCGATCAGCCATCCGACGAGTGCGGCCGCCATCGAGACCATGATCACAAGCACGAGCGTCCGCTGCCGTAGATCGCTCAGCACACTGTCGACCTCGTCGAGCGGGCGAGCGACCTGCAGGGCGCCGTTGGCGAGGCCGATCGTGTGCACCCGAAGCGACGAACCGTCGACGTCGAGCGTCTCCCAGACGACGGAACGCCGGGCGCCGACCACCGATCGGGCACCGTCGTCGATCGGTGCGCCCTCGGGGAACGAAGACGCCACCGATGCGCCGTCGGCGTCGATCACCCGCACCGAGTACACCTCGAGGAGGCTCCGCGTCGGCATCGTGATGCGGCCGTCGACCGCACGGCCGATCATCTGGCCGGTCGCCTGGCTGATCGACCGATCGACCTCGTCGAGGAGCCGATCGCTCGTCGATCGATAGCTGATCACGCCGACCGTCAGCGTCGCGATCATGGCGACGACGGCCAGCGAGAGCGCGATCTTCCAGCGCAGGCCCATCAGCCGTCGATCCGTGCGGTGTAGCCGACCCCGCGCACCGTGTGCACGATTCGCGGCTCACCCTCGGCTTCGGTCTTCCGGCGCAAGTAGCCGATGTAGACGGCCAGGTTCTTCGAGTCGGGTCCGAAGTCGTAGTGCCAGATGCGGTCGTAGATCGTCGAGTGGTCGAGCACGATGCCGCAGTTGGCGACGAGAAGTGCGAGCAGGTCGAACTCGGTCTTCGACAGCTGGACCTCGCGCTCACCGCGGAATGCCCGACGGCCGGACGTGTCGAGGCGGAGGTCACCGAGGACCATCTCGCCCTCGGGCTGTTCGGTGTCGTCGGTGCCGTACCCGGATCGACGCAGGAGCGCCCGGATGCGGGCCAGCAACTCGTTGAGGTCGTACGGCTTGGGTAGGTAGTCGTCGGCGCCCGCGTCGAGGCCGGCGACCCGGTCGCTGGTCTCCGTGCGCGCCGTCAACATCAGCACGGGGAGTTGGCTGCCCTCCGATCGCAGGACACGACACACGGTGAGACCGTCGACGATCGGCATCGAGACGTCGAGCAGCAGGACGTCGGGCTCGGTCTGTCGGAGCGCCTCGAGTGCCTCCGCGCCGTTCTTGGTTGCCGCAACGGTGTAGCCCTCGAGCTGCAGCGCTCGCACGAGCGACTCTCGAACCGCGCGATCGTCCTCGGCAACGAGGACCCGGGCATTCGGCAGGTCGGACACGCGCTCAGTCTGGCCGTTCGTGGTGAGAACGCGGTGTGAAGCCCCGGTGCGGTCGATGGGGTCTGGTACGAACAGAGACGTGCAAGCCCTCGATCGCTCGACACCGTTCACGCCCACGGTCGTCGCGGCCGTGGCCGTCGGCGGATCGATCGGTGCGTCGGGCCGGTGGTTCGTCAGCTGGCTGATCGACGGGGGCGACGCGCACGTCGCCGGAACGTGGCCGTGGGCGACGCTGCTGGTGAACGTGGTCGGGTGCCTTGTGATCGGGTTCGCAGCACGCACACTCGAACGCGATTCCACCCGATGGGCCTTCGTCGTCACCGGCGTGCTCGGTGGCTTCACGACGTTCTCCGC
>JBGTCW010000126.1:0-2539 GCA_041748635.1 Ilumatobacteraceae bacterium
ACCGCTGCCACGCCCACCGGCGCCATCGGGTTCGCACGCGCCGAACTCGCCGCGGCGGTCGAAGTGGCAGCCGAACGGCTCGGTGACTGGGGCGTGGCCGTGCGACGCAACGTAGCGCTGGGGCCGATGACGACCTATCGAGTCGGTGGGGCGGCCGCATTGTTCGTGCAGCTGACCGACCGCGCGCAACTGCCCGCCGTGGCCGACGCCGCCCACGCGTCGGGCCTTGCGGTGCTGGCTGTGGGGCGCGGCTCGAACCTCTTGGTCGCGGACGGCGGGTTTCCCGGCATGGCACTCGGCATGGCCGACTACGACGCCACCATCGACATCGACACCACTGAGGCGACCGTCGTCGCATCAGCTGGTGTTGCACTGCCGGTCCTCGCACGCCGGACCGCAGCGGCCGGACTGACCGGCTTCGAGTGGGCCGTCGGGGTGCCCGGATCGGTCGGCGGCGCGATCCGGATGAACGCAGGTGGGCATGGATCGGACATGGCGGCGACCGTCACCGACGTCGTCGTGTTCGACCTCGACATCGGCGCCGAGCGGAGGCTGGCGGCCCCCGAGCTCGGGCTCGGGTTCCGATCGAGCGCGCTCGCGGCGCACCAGATCGTGCTCGAGGCCGAGCTGCAACTTGCCCACGGCGACGCCGATGATGCTGCACGAACCATCAGCGAGATCGTGGCCTGGCGGCGGGCGAACCAACCGGGCGGCCAGAACGCCGGGTCCGTGTTCGTCAACCCGGTCCCGGGTGAGGTCAGCGCCGGCGCACTCATCGACGCCGCTGGACTGCGCGGCCACCGGATCGGCACCGCAACGGTCTCCGACAAGCATGCGAACTTCATCCAGGCCGACGAGGGCGGCAGCGCCGACGACGTCGTGGCATTGATGGCCCATGTGCGTAACTGTGTCGAGGCCTCGAGCGGCTACCGGCTGCGCAGTGAGGTCAGGCTGGTCGGCTTCGCCGCGGACGAGGTGTTCTGAGATGGCATGGCGACGACGACCCGACCTCGAACCTGACGACGCCCGCCCCGAGACCGCTGACGAGTCGGTACCCGATCAACTGCTTCCCGACGACGCCGTGCTCGACGAACTCTCCCGGGCCTTCTCCGACGACACCGGCGCAGTTCCGTCGCCGGTCGAGCGCAGCACGATCTCGATCATCGGCGACGACCTTCCGGACGCGACGTACCTCGATGACGAACTCGAACGCGACGCCACTGGCTCCGGCCCGGTCTTCATCGACGACGACGGCAGCCACGACGCCGTGCTCCCGAAGGACGCGTCGACGCGCGGAATCGAGCCGCGGATCCGGCAACGCCGCATCGGGGTCAAGCGCGCCGAGACTCGACGACGGCTCTGGTGGGTGCTCATCGCGGCGGTCGTGGTGCTGGTCGCGCTGGGGGTGCTCGCGGTGCTCGGTTCGTCGCTCTTCGCCGTCGACCAGGTCACGGTGACGGGCAACGTCTACACCGACCAGGCGGCGCTCGACGAGGTCGTCGAGGAGCTCATCGGTACTCCGGTGTTGCTCGTCGACATCAAGGGCATCGAGGAGCAGGTCGAGGACATCGCGTGGGTTGAGCGTGCGCGGGTCAGGACCTCGTTCCCCGACTCGGCGTCGATCGAGATTCGTGAGCGCACACCCGTCGCGGCGATGGCAGGCGCCGACGGTCGATCGCGGGTGATCGATGTCGACGGTCGGGTGCTCGGGCTCGTCGATGGTCAGCCCGTCGCCCTCGTCTGGATTTCAGGACCCGGCACGCTCGACGTCTCGCCCGGCCAGTTCGCGCCGATCGGCTATTCGTCCGCCGCGTCGCTGGTCACGAAACTCACCCCGGACATCCGCAGCCGCGTCGAGTCGATGCTCGTCACGCCCGACGGCGGCGACCTCGTGCTGGTGCTCGCTGGCGACGGTCGACCGATCGAGGTGCGCTTCGGTTCGGCGATCGGCGAGAACGCCCAGATCGAGAAGCTCGTGCGCCTGCAACGCACGCTCGACGACGTCGGCGACATACCGGTGTCGGTGATCGACGTCTCGACGTCGCAGGTCACGGTACGGTGAGCGTCCACACTTGCCGACGCCGGACCTGGCAGGATGTGCCCTGCCATGTCTGGCTGTCCTGTCCGCCTCGTCGGCTGAAACGATCCGAATCATGAACCAACACACTTGGAGGACCCGCTGATGGTCGGCGCTCCGCAGAACTATCTCGCTGTGATCAAGGTCGTCGGCGTCGGCGGTGGGGGCGTGAACGCCGTCAACCGGATGATCGACGCCGGCTTGAAAGGCGTCGAGTTCATCGCCGTCAACACCGACGCGCAGGCGCTGCTCATGAGCGACGCCGACGTCAAGCTCGACGTCGGTCGCGACCTCACTCGCGGGCTCGGCGCCGGCAGCGACCCGGAGGTCGGTCGGTCGGCTGCCGAGGCGCACCACGAGGAGATCGAGGAGATGGTCCGCGGCGCCGACATGGTGTTCATCACCGCCGGCGAAGGTGGCGGAACCGGCACCGGTGCTGCGCCGGTGATCGCCGAGATCGCC
>JBGTCW010000127.1:0-3479 GCA_041748635.1 Ilumatobacteraceae bacterium
TCAACCTCAAGGACGTCGTGCTGACGTCCGAGTCGAGCGACCCGGTCACGTGCCGGATCGACGCCCGCGGCGCGGGTGCGGTCACCGCCGGCGACATCGAGTGCCCGGCCGACGTCGAGGTGCTCAACAAGGATCTGCCGATCGCCACCCTCAACGGCAAGGCCCGCCTCGCGATCGACCTCACGGTCGAGCAGGGCCGCGGCTACGCGTCGAGTCAGCGTGAGATCGAGTCCCGCATCATCGGCGTGATCCCCGTCGACGCGCTGTTCAGCCCGGTCCGTCGGGTCAGCTTCGATGTCGAGCCGACCCGCGTCGAGCAGTCGACGAACTACGACAACCTGGTCATGGAGATCGAGACCGACGGTTCGGTGACCCCGAGCGAGGCCCTGGCCTCGGCCGGCGCCACGCTGCGCTCGCTCGTCGATCTGGTCGCCTCGATGAGCGACGAACCGAAGGGTCTCGAGCTGGGCGAGATGATCGACACGACCACGAGCTCGCCCGACCTCGACCTCCCGATCGAAGATCTCGATCTGTCCGAGCGGCCTCGCAACTGCCTCAAGCGGGCCCAGGTCAACACGGTCGGCGAACTGCTGACCAAGACCGAGGACGACCTGTTGAACATCACCAACTTCGGCCAGAAGAGCCTCGACGAGGTCAAGGCCAAGCTCGACGAGCGCGGCCTCACGCTGCGCGGCTGATCGCTGCGACGCACCGAACGAAAGACGATTGAACGATGCCAACTCCACGCCGCTCCCGCCGTTTCGGAAGCTCCGCCGCCCACCAGCGCCTCATGATGGCCAACCTGGCTGCGTCGCTGTTCGCCGCCGAGGCCATCACCACCTCGGAAGCCAAGGCCAAGCACCTCCGCCCGATCGCGGAGAAGCTGATCACCAAGGCCAAGAAGGCGCAGGAAGCCGGCCCGATGCAGGTCCATCGGATCCGTCAGATCGAGGCGTTCCTCGGCGACAAGGAGATGACCTACAAGCTCGTCCACGACGTCGCACCGCGCTACGCGGAGCGCAATGGCGGCTACACACGGATCCTGAAGATGGGTCCCCGCTCCGGCGACAACGCCCAGATGGCGCGCATCGAACTCGTCTGAGTTCCCGTCCGGACGCTGCGGCATGCCGGAGACTCGAACCGTCCGGCTGACCGTCGCCTACGACGGCACGGACTTTCGTGGGTTCGCCGAGAGCGACGGCGTTCGCAGCGTGCTGGGGGAGTTGCGTCGAGCGGTCGAGACGGTCGTCCGAGGACCCGTCGAGCTGACCGGCGCCGGTCGTACCGATGCCGGAGTGCACGGATGGGGGCAGGTCGTGTCCGGTGCACTGCCGTCGTCGACCGATCTCGGTCGTCTCCAGCGCAGCGTCAACGCGATGTGCGCTCCCGACATCTCCGTTCGCGACGCCACGTGGGTCGAGGTGGACTTCTCGGCGAGGTTCTCCGCGACTGCTCGGACCTACCACTACTTCGTCTGGAACGATTCGGCACCGAACCCGCTGCTCGCCCGATCCGCGTGGCACGTGCCGGTGGCACTCGATGTCGCCTCGATGAACCGTGCCGGCGAGCTGTTGCTCGGCGCGCACGACTTCTCGTCGTTCTGTCGTCGTCCGAAGCCTGCCGCCGGGGCGCCCGACCCGAGCCTGGTCCGCCACCTCCATCGCGCCACGTGGACCGTGGCCGACGACGCCCAGTGGGCATCGTCACTGCTGCGCTTCGAGGTCACGGCGTCGTCGTTCTGCCACCAGATGGTGCGCAGCATCGTGGGGACGCTGGTCGATGTCGGCCTCGCCAGGCGGAGCGCCGACTCGGTGGCCGCGACGCTGGCAGCGCTCGATCGTCAGACGGCAGGACAGGTGGCGCCACCGACCGGATTGGTGCTCTGGTCGGTCGACTATCGAGGCGTTCGCTGGGATGCTTGATCGCTCAGTGCGCGAGCGGGTTGGAGCCCGGAGCCGACCGCCGTATCATTTCACGGCTCCCCATTGTGGGATCCTGACTCTCCGACACTCGACAGATTGATTGCGGCATGCCTACGTACACCCCGAAAGCCAGTGAGATCCAGCGTGCGTGGCACGTCGTCGATGCCGAGGGTCTCGTCCTCGGTCGGCTCTGCACCGAGGTCGCCCGCATCCTGCGCGGCAAGCACAAGCCGACCTTCGCTCCGCACATCGACACCGGCGACCACGTGATCATCATCAACGCCGACAAGATCGTCATGACTGCCGGCAAGGCCGATCGCACGATGGTCTAT
The DNA here is from genome assembly GCA_041748635.1 of Ilumatobacteraceae bacterium. Classification (GTDB taxonomy): domain Bacteria; phylum Actinomycetota; class Acidimicrobiia; order Acidimicrobiales; family Ilumatobacteraceae; genus Sva-07. Next base: position 2,255 of record JBGTCW010000127.1, read on the forward strand.
CGCCACAGCGGCTACCCGGGTGGCATCAAGTCCGAGACGTACGCCCACCTCCACGCCCGCAAGCCCGCTGAGGCCGTGCGCAAGTCGGTCCGGGGCATGCTCCCCAAGGGCCCGCTCGGGCGCCAGCAGCTCCTGAAGCTCCAGGTGTACGCCGGCCCGACGCATCCGCACGCCGCCCAGACCCCCATCAAGCTCGAGATCCCGGCCGCCAAGGCCCGCTGAACGACCGACTGCACCAGAGAGACGAATACACATGGGAACCGCACCGCTCACCCAGACCACTGGCCGCCGCAAGGAAGCTGTCGCTCGGGCACAGCTCCGACCCGGCACGGGCCAGTTCATGATCAACGGCAAGTCGCTCGACGCGTACTTCCCGACCGCGGTGTCGCAGATGGTCGTGTCCGAGGCACTCACCGTCACCGACACCCGCGAGACCTACGACATCACGGCATCGATCCACGGCGGTGGCATCAGCGGACAGGCCGGTGCGCTGCGCCTCGCCATCGCTCGTTCGCTCATCGAGATCGACCCCGAGAGCCGTGCGGCTCTGAAGAAGGCCGGCCTCCTCACGCGTGATTCGCGCAAGAAGGAGAGCAAGAAGTACGGCCTCAAGAAGGCCCGCAAGGCGCCGCAGTTCACCAAGCGCTGATCGGGTTCGCCCGATGCAGTTCGGCACCGACGGGGTCCGTGGTGTCGCGCTCAGCGAACTGACGACCGAGTTCGCCACCCGGCTGGGCCGGGCGGCCGCTCGGGTATTGAGCGCCGATGGCACCTCGACCGTCGTGGTCGGCGGTGACACCCGCGAGTCGACCGACGTCATCGATCGAGCCCTCAGCGATGGGTTCGTCGCGGAGGGCCTCGACGTCATCCGCCTCGGGGTCGCACCCACGCCCCAGGTCGCCTTCGAAGCGCAACGCCGAGATGCGCTCGGCGCCGTCGTATCGGCCTCGCACAACCCGTGGTCCGACAACGGCATCAAGCTGTTCGTCCGCGGGGGCGTGAAGCTCTCCGATGCGATCGAACGACGGATCGAGGCGGAGCTGACGAAGCCTGAGGACGCCGAGTCGTCATCGCCGCGCCGTGGGGTCGTCGTCGCTGCCGAGGCCGACCACGACGCCTATGTCGGCCACATCGTGGGCTTCCTCGACGGCATCCGACTCGACGGTCTGCGGATCGTGCTCGACACGGCGAACGGTGCCGCCCACCGGATCGGTCCCGACGTGCT
>JBGTCW010000128.1:0-2208 GCA_041748635.1 Ilumatobacteraceae bacterium
GGACTTCAGCTACGTCCTGCAGAACCTGCCCGGCGCGATGGTGTTCCTCGGTGGCACACCGCACGGCGAGAACCCGGCGACCGCAGCGCCGAACCACTCGAACCGGGTGATGTTCGACGAACCGGCGATGGCGACCGGCACCGCACTCTACGCTGCCGCCGCCCTCCGCCACCTCGCGCCTACCTGACGCGATGTAACGTTTGGTGTCAGACACCAAGCGTTACATCAGCGGGTCCGGCCGTCGTCGACGACACCTTGGCGCAGCCGAAGCGTGACGATCTGGAACGGGCGCAGTGTGAGGGTGACGACGCCGTCGCCAACCTCCTCGCCCGTCTGCGCCTCTTCCAGCAGGTTGCATCTCCAGGCGTCGGTGATGCGGCCGGGGACCTCCACAGAGATCCGGGTGCGGTTGCCGACCGCCTCGTGGAGTCTCACGATCAGGTCACCCGATCCGTCGTCGGCGATTTTGACCGCATCGACTCCGACACCGTCTGCGGGCGAGCCATCGACGCCGATGACACGCACGGCCGGCTCGGCCGGTGCAGTCGCCCGTCCATCGCCCACGAGCCGGAGCGGAGCGTTCAGCCGGGCGGCACTGTCTCGGACGTCGGCGAGACCGGGTCCGTGGGGGAGGATCGCCAGGGTCACCGCGTGATGGCCGCGGTCCGCGCCAGGGTCCGGATACTTCGCCGCCTTCGCGAGGCTGACGCGAACGGCGCCGTCGAACACGCCGTGACCGAAGCGGCCGTCGTTCAGGATCGCCACCCCGAAATCGGGTTCGGCAACGGACACGAAGCGGTGCGCACACACCTCGAACTTCGCAGCGTCCCACGGGCTCGACCGGTGGGTCGGGCGCCCGACGACACCGAACTGGACGTCGCACATCGCCACGTCGCTGCGCACGTCGAGCGGGAACGCCATCGAGAGCAGGTGCTCGTCGTGGTGCCAGTCGAACTCGACGTGGACACCCAGCTGTGGGCTGTCGGCGCGCAGTTCGTAGGTCACCACCGATCGTGACGGTCCGAACGAACGCTCGACGCGGACACGCCCGACGAGCGGGCCGCGATCGATGATCGTCACCTCGACGGAGTCGCTGTCGCCGGCGCCGGGTCCGGTGAGCGCAACGCCGCTCGAACGGGTCCACGACTCGAGATCCCAGGCGTCGTACTCGACCGGCTGATCGACCGCGAGTTCGAGTGCTGCGGCGATCTGGCCGACCGGGACGATCTCGCGTGCGCTGGCGAGATCGATGATCGAGGTGATGTTGCCGAACGCATCCCAGCGCACAGCGAGCTGGCGGTTGGTCATCGACGAATCGGAGAGCACCACTCGGTCGTCGACCGACTGCGGCTCGAGCGGAGCCACTCCGAGCGGTGGGACGAGCACCTTCACGGCGGTCCGACCGTCGCTGAGCGTCTGGACGCTCGTGCCCGACGCCGGGTCGCTGCCGATGCCGTCGAGGACGACGACCTCGGCGATGGCGGCGTCCGCGGGGTTGGCGAGCCACTGCCCCGGCCCTGCCACGTCGGCGAGCAGTGCACCGATCCGCGCGTCGAGCTCCGCGCCGACCTCGGCGAACACAGCCTCGGCGTCGTCGTGGACCCAAGCGATCGACGAACCGGGAAGGATGTCGTGGAACTGCTGGGTCAGCACCTGCTTCCACAGCTCGTCCACGTCGGCGGCTCGTCCGAGCGTCGCCGCCCACAACTCAGCCTCGACGAGCAGCCGCTCGCAGCGACGGTTGCCGAGCTTGGTCTCGATCTGGCTGGTGAGCGTGCCGCGATGGGTCTCGAAGTAGAGCTCACCGCGCCACACCGGCGCCGGTGCGCCGCGATCGATGTCGCGTTCGATGCGCTCGAACATCGCGTCAGGAGTGCCCACCTCGATCGTGGCGCGGGAGTCGATGCGTGCGAGGCGGCGGGCCCGTTCGAGCATCTCGCGGGTCGGGCCGCCCCCGCCGTCGCCGTGACCGAACGGCATCAGCGAGTCGGCGCTCCACCCGTGATCCTTGAAATTCGTGATCGAGAAGCCGAACTCGTCGGGCGTGATCTCAGCGTTGTAGGTGTCGACCGGCGGGAAGTGGGTGAGCACCTGCGTGCCGTCGAGACCCTCCCACCAGAACGTGCTGTGCGGGAACGTGTTCTGCTTGTTCCAGCTGAGCTTCTGGGTGACGAAGCGGCGCATCCCTCCGGCGGCGAACACCTGCGG
>JBGTCW010000129.1:0-3272 GCA_041748635.1 Ilumatobacteraceae bacterium
GACGCCAACGGCTACTACGACGAACTGTGCCTCGACGTCGAGATCACACCGAGCTTCTCCACCGCCAACTACGCATTGATCGCCGAGAACGACGCGCAGTTCGCTTCGGGTGGATCGTTCAGTGAGGTCGTTGCCTTCGCCGCAGCCAACGAGGCGGACTTCATCGTCACCTCGGTCGCCGGCCCCACTGCCATCGATGCCCTGATCGTGAAGCCGGGTGTCGCCGCCGAGCTCGGCGACCTCGAAGGCTCCACGATCGGGGTCAAGGGCAAACTCCCGCCGAGCGTGGCTGCAATGCTCGCCACTGCCGGCCTCATCGAGAACGAGCACTACGAGACCGTGCTGTTGGACGGGTTCGACCCAGCTGCTCACATCGCCATCGAGTCGATCGACGGCTTTCCCGGATGGAAGAGCAACGAGCCGGGCGCTCTCGAGCGCGCCGGCATCGACGTTGACCTGTTCGATCCGCTCGACTACGACATCCCCGGATCGTTCGGGGTGATCTACACCAGCCGAGAGTTCGCCGATGCCCATCCGAGCGCCGCAGAGGACTTCATGCGCGCCACGATGATGGGTCTCGCCGATGCCCTCGCCGACCCCGACGCAGCCGCGAACGCTGCGGTCGATCTCATCAACTCGGGAGGCAACCCCAACTTCTTGTCACCGGAGGGCGAGATCTTTCGCTGGACCACCGACGCGACGCTGATCACCGACCTGACACCCGCCGATTCGGGTGTCGGCATCCCCGACCCCGACGCACTCCAGAACGAACTCGACACCTACGCCGAGGTCGGCCTGTTCGGCGATCGCGACACTCCCGACGCCAGCACCTATCTGAGCGACGTACTCGAGGGGCTCTACGACGGCAGCACCGTGATCTGGCCCGCCGCTTCCTGAGCAGCTCAGCCGAGCAGTTCGCGGGCGCTGGTCACGTCGTGGCCGAGTTGTGCCACGAGCGCATCGATCCCGTCGAACTTGCGCTCGCTGCGCAAGAAGTGTTCGAAACGCACCGTCGCCGCCTCGCCGTAGAGCTCGACATCGACGTCGAGGAGGTGCGCCTCGAGCAGCGATGCGTCGGCGTGCTCGTAGAACGTCGGGCGCCGACCGATGTTGATCGCGCACCCGTGGACGTCACCGTTGGGTCGCTCGTACCGACCGGCATACACGCCGTCCGCAGGCAGGCACATGCCCGACGGCACCGCCACGTTCGCCGTCGGGAAACCGAGCAGGCGGCCGCGTTGATCGCCGGGGAACACCTCGCCTCGGACCTCGTGGGGCCGCCCGAGCATGGCGTTGGCACGAACGATGTCGCCGCCGGCCAGCGCCCGACGGATCGCCGTGCTGGTGACTGGCTCGTCGACGCCGTCCATCCGTGCGACGAGCTGCACGGGCTCGACCTCGAAGCCGGCATCGACTCCGATCTTGCGGAGCAGGTCGACGTTGCCCTCGCGGTGGCGGCCGAAGTGGAAGTCCTCACCGACGACGATCACGGAGGTCCGCAGGCACGCGACGAGAACCCGATCGACGAACGACTCCGGGGTCTCGGCGGCCTGTGCAGCATCGAAGGCGACCACGACGACCGCATCGAGTCCGGTCTCGGCCAGGAGTTCCATCTTCTGCTCGGTGCTCGTGAGCAGCCGCGGCGCCGACTCGGGACGCACCACGCTGGCGGGGTGCCGATCGAAGGTGACGACGACCGACTTGGCGCCGACCGACTCGGCCCGGCGACGGACCTGATCGATCACCGCACGGTGCCCGAGATGGACCCCGTCGTAGGCGCCGATCGTGATCACCGCACGTTCGTCGGCCCACGGGCACGCTCGGAGGTCGGTGACGACGAACACTGCCGCAACGCTATCGGTCGGCGATGCTCCGCAACGGGCCGCTAGCGCTCACTGCGGCAGCACGACCGCCGGCTTGGCCTGGCCTCGGAACGTCTCGTACACGGCCAACAGTTCGCCGGAGGTGTCGAACACCGCCCACGGCCCAGCCCCGTCCCAGGCGTCGAGCACCCGACCGTTGGCCACCAGGCTCGCGGTGTGATCGTCGACGGTGACCGCCGCCATCGACCGCACAGCGCTCTCCACGGCGAGGAGTTCGGCGTCGTCGGGTGAGTTCGCCTCGGCGAGCGTGAACGCCCCGACGTGGGTGCGACGCAGGTTGCGCAGATGCGCTCCCCCGCCGAGCAGCCGTCCGAGGTCGTCGGCGAGGGTCCGGATGTACGTGCCCGCCGAACACTCGACCTCGACGGCGAGCACACCAGGTGCCGTCCAGTCGACGACGTCGAAGCGGTGAATCGTGACCGGTCGAGGAGCCCGTTCCACCTCGAGACCCTCGCGGGCGAGTTCGTGGAGCCGCCGACCGTCGACCCGGATCGCCGACACCATGGGTGGCACCTGTTCGATCTCGCCGACGAGGTGGTCGGCGACCACCCGACGAGCATCTTCGATCGTCACCCCCGCCATGCCGAACGTGGCGAGCACCTCCCCCGACGAGTCGAGCGTCGACGTGGCAGATCCCAACACGACCTCGGCGGCGTAGCCCTTGCGCGTCTTCTCGACGAAGCGCAGCAACCTGGTCGCCTTGCCGATCGCCACCACCAGGACGCCGGTGGCGTCCGGGTCGAGCGTGCCCGCATGGCCGACCTGTCGCTCACCGAATCGGCGGCGAAGCATGCCCACGACGTCATGACTGGTCACCCCGGCGGGCTTGTCGACCACGACGATCCCGTGGGTGGTCGCCGGCTTGCGGCGCGCCATCAGGTCGCGGGCGGGTCGGTGTCGTCGCTCGCCGCTGGCGACGCAGCCGACTCGCGTTCCAACCGCGCCTGGTCCGACTTCAGGATCTCGTCGATGCGCGCCGCGGAGCGGATCACCATGTCGGGGCGGAAGTCGAGGATCGGCGTCTTCTTGGCCCTGATCTGCTTGGCGATCGCCGATTGCAGCCGGATCCGATGGTCTGCGAACGCCTCGATGATCTCCGGGTCGCCATCTTCGTCGGCGAGCGAGTCGAAGAACACGATGGCTCGGTTCAGTTCCGGATCGACGTCGATGCCGGTGACCGTGACGAACGTGAGGCGCTCGTCGTCGATCCGCACCAGTTCGTCCGCGATGATCTCCTGCAGTGTCGTGCTCACCCGGGCGCTACGCGAGTACTTGGGGGTGCTACTGCGGCTGTTGCGTTTGCCTGCCATGACAATCTCCTCGATGAGGATTACATCAGGGGTCTGACCCCTGTTGTAATCAGGTGAAGTCGGGGGCGACCCGGTTGGA
>JBGTCW010000130.1:0-11760 GCA_041748635.1 Ilumatobacteraceae bacterium
GGGCCAGTCGCTCGAGCGGCCGGGCCAACTGACGGGCCTGGACACCGGCCAGCAACGCGGCGGCTCCGATCGCCGTGGCTGCGATCACGGCGAGTCGAACCACAACGCTCGTCGGCAGCTCACCGCCTTGCGCTTCGCGCACGATCAGCACCACCGGCACGGTGAGGACCGCGATGACCACGATGACCACGGCGATCGTCGAGAGTACGAGTCGCCGTCGCACGTCGATCAGTCCCTGGTCGACGGCGAGGCGGAGCGGGCGGTCGGATCGAAACGGAATCCGACGCCGCGTACCGTCACGATCTTCGATGGCGGGTCGGTGCCATCGAGGATCTTGCGCCGCAGCGTCGAGGTGTGCGTGTCGAGCGTCCGCGTCGAACCCCACCAGTTCTCGTCCCAGACCTCGCTCATGATCTGCTCGCGCTTGAACGTGACACCCGGTCTACGCATCAACAACCCGAGCAGATCGAACTCCTTGGTGGTCAACTCGACCTCGGTACGCCGCCCTTCGTGGTCCGTCACGAAGCAGCGTCGTGCGTCGGTGTCGAGCTCGATGTCCGCGCCGGTCAACCTGCCGTCGTTCGTGATCGACGTCGAATGCTCGACGAGTCGCAGTCGCGCTCGGATGCGAGCGACGAGTTCGGCGAGTCGGAACGGTTTCGCGACGTAGTCGTCGGCGCCGGCGTTGAGTCCGACGATGACATCGGTCTCCTCGGCGCGTGCGGTGAGCATGATGATCGGTAGGTCCGGGTGTTCGGTTCTGATCTTGCGGCAGACATCGAGTCCGTCCAGGTCCGGCAGTGTCAGGTCCAGGAGCACGATGTCGGGTCGGCTGGCGGCGACGAGGTCGATGGCGTGCGCTCCGGTGTCGACGTGGTGCACCTCAAAGCCCTCCGAGCGCAACACGCGGATGAGCGGCTCGCTGATGCGTTCGTCGTCTTCGACGAGCAGCACCGCGGTGACGGTGCGTCGGTCGTCGTCGACGGGAGCGCGGAGCATCGTTTCCATCGAGTGGTCATCGGCACGTCTCGAGCGGGACTTGAAGGTGCGCGGGTCAGCGCTGGCGGAGACGGAGAGCGTCGCCGTGGGCGGGGAAGCCCTCGTGGTCGGCGAGCGCCATCACCGATGGCGTCATCCGTGCGAGCGCAGCGGCGTCGGCTCGGGCGATCGCTGTTCGCTTGAGGAACGTGTCGGCGGTGATGCCGGACGACACGTGTGCGAATCCGGACGTGGGCAACGATGCCGGGCATCCGATGACGAAGTTGGCCGCGCTGAACGGAGTGTGCTGTCCCACGAGGATCTCGCCGGCATTGATCAGACTGTCGACGACGTGTTCGACCGACGATTCATCGACCACGATCTGCAGGTGCTCGGGTGCGAACTCGTTCGCGATGCCCACCGCGACTTCGAGCGAGTCGACCAGCACGCACCCGCCGTTCGGCCCGAGCGACGCACGCGCTGCGGTCGCCCGCACCGCGTCCAGCCCGGAAATTTGCCGTTCGAGTTCGACGTCGACGGCGTCGGCCAGCGCTGATGAATCGGTGAGCAACACGACCGTGCTGTCGGTGCCGTGCTCGGCTTCGATCAGCAGATCGGCTGCGAGGAGTTCCGGGTCGGCGCTGTCGTCGGCGATCACGAGGCTCTCGGTGGGCCCGAGCAGCATCATCGTGGCGACGCCGTGACGTTGCATCTCGACCTGGGCGATCGTGACAGCGGGTGATCCTGGGCCGACGATCTTGCGGACCTTCGGGATCGTCGCCGTGCCGAACCCCAGCGCAGCGATGCCGGCTGGACCGTTGACCCGGAACACGTCGGCGATGCCGAGCTTGCGACACACCACCAACACGGCGGGATCTACCTCGCCGTCGCCGCCCGGGATCGGCGGCACCACCAGCGCCACCGTCGGGACGCCTGCCACCGTCGCCGGCACCGCCAGTTGGTAGGCGACGCTCGGGTAGCTGGCCTTGCCCGACGGCGTGAACAGCCCCGCCGAGGTGATCGGCGTGATCTTCTCACCGACGGTCAGTCCTGGCTCGCTCTCGAACGACCAATCGACCGCCAGCTCCATCTGGGCCTCGTTGAATGCCCGCAGATGGGCGATCGCGTCGTCGATCGCCGCGTCGACGTCGGGCGACACCGACGCCCGGTCGAATTCGTCGGAGGTCACCCGCAGTCCGTCGGGCGACACCTCGATGCCGTCGAACCGACCGAGCGCCTCAGCCACGGCTGCGTCGCCACGGTCGCGCACGTCCTCGATCAGCTCACCGATCGAACGACGAAGCGCCGGATCGAAGATGTCGTCGATCCCGCGGCGCATCAGGGCATCGCGAGCCTCGACGTTCATTTCGCTCCACACCTGTCTGCGCATCACGCTCACCGCATCGACGCTACCGGGGGCGCACGGGCGCCATTGGAGTAGTATCTCGCCACGTTCCAATCACCTTCCAGGGAGCGTGCATGCCCGTCACCGTCGTCGTCGGAGCCCAGTGGGGCGATGAGGGCAAAGCCAAGGTCATCGACCTGCTGTCCAAGGAGCACACGTATGTCGTGCGCTACCAGGGCGGCCACAACGCCGGCCACACGGTCGTCGTCGACGGCGAGCGCTATGCGCTGCAACTCGTGCCCTCCGGCATCCTCTACGACCATGTGATCCCCGTGATCGCCAACGGTGTCGTCGTCGACCTGCCGACGCTGTTCTCCGAGGTCGACATGCTGGAGGCCCGCGGGATCTCGTGCTCCGAGTTGAAGGTGTCGAGCCGGGCGCACCTGATCTTCCCGTGGCATCAGGCCCACGATGCCATCGCCGAGGCGATGCGTGGCGACGACAAGATCGGCACCACGCTCAAGGGCATCGGGCCTGCGTACGCCGACAAGGCGCGTCGGGTCGGTCTGCGCGTCGGCGACGTGCTCGATGCCGATCGCTTCGCACGACTGGTCCGCGAGCGTGCCCTCGCCGAGAACACCCTGATCGAACAGGCTGGCGGCGATCCGCTCGACGTCGACGACATCGTCGAGCGGTTCGGCGAACTCGGTGCTCGCGTGGCGCCGTTCGTCGCCGACACCGTCGGTCTGCTCCACGGCGCACTCGCCGCGGGGACGCACGTCCTGCTCGAAGGGGCCCAGGCCACCTTCCTCGACCTCGACCACGGCACGTATCCGTACGTCACGTCGTCGAACCCGACGGCGGGCGGCGCCTGCGTCGGCACCGGACTCGGGCCACGCGACATCGACCGGATCGTCGGGATCACGAAGGCATACACGACACGGGTCGGCGCTGGTCCGTTCCCGACCGAGCTGTTCGACGCCGACGGTGAGATGCTCGTCGATGTCGGCAAGGAGTACGGCACGGTGACGGGCCGCCGGCGTCGCGCCGGGTGGCTCGACTGCGTGATGCTGCGGCAGGCGGTGCGCCTCAACAGCCTCACCGAGCTGGCGCTGACGAAACTCGACATCCTCGACGGGTTCGACACGATCAAGATCTGCACGGGGTACCGCCTCGACGGCGAGTTGCTCGAGCACTACCCGGACCGCTCGGAGCTGATCGCCGACGTCGAACCGGTCTACGAGACCGTGGCGGGTTGGGGCAGCGTGCTGAGCGACAAGCGTGAACCGGGTCAGCTGCCGGCGGAAGCGAAACGCTTCATCGAGCTCGTCGAGGAGCAGGTCGGGATCCCGGTCAAGGTGGTCGGAGTCGGCGCCGAGCGCGATGACTACCTCGTCTGGGCGTCATGATCCCGCGCTACTCCACTCCCGAAATGGACGCGGTGTGGTCCGACACCGTGCGGTTCGGGCGCTGGCTCGAGGTCGAGCTGTTGGCGACCGAGGGCCATGCGGCACTGGGCATCGTTCCTGCCGGCGATGCGGTGACGTGTCGCGAGTCGGCGCCGGTGACCGACGGCGCCTTCGTGCAGGCTGTGCTCGATCGTGAAGCGATCACCGACCACGACGTGGCTGCGTTCGTCGATGTCGTGCAGGCGTCGATTGGGCCGTCGGCATCGTCGTGGATCCACTACGGACTCACGTCGTCCGACGTCGTCGACACCGCGCTGTGCTGGGCGTTGCGCGACGCCGCCGACCTGTTGATCGATGCCTCCACCGAACTTCTCGGCACGCTGGTCGGCGTCGCTCGCGCACACCGTGACACGGTGATGATCGGGCGGACCCACGGCATTCACGCTGAGCCGACCACGTTCGGTGCGAAGGTGGCGTTGTGGGCGTTGCAGGTCGACCGGGATCGCACGCGGCTGCGGGCTGCCCGCAACAACGTCGCGGTGATGAAGCTCAGCGGGGCCGTGGGCACCTACTCCAACATCCCGCCTGAGGTCGAGCGTCACGTCGGTGACGCGCTCGGTTTACGACCGGTGCCGGCCACGCAGGTCATCGCCCGCGACCGTCACGCCGAGTTCCTGTATGCGTGTGCATCCGTCGGGGCGACGTGCGAGCTGATGGCGGTCGAGCTCCGCCACCTCCAGCGCACGGAGGTGCGCGAGGTCCAAGAAGGGTTCAAGCCCGGCCAGAAGGGGTCATCCGCGATGCCCCACAAGCGCAACCCCATCTCTGCCGAGACGATCTCGGGTCTCGCCCGGGTGCTGCGCGGGAACCTGTCGGCGGGCATGCAGGACGTCGCGCTGTGGCACGAACGGGACATCTCGCACTCGTCGGTCGAACGGGTGATCCTGCCCGACTCGTCGCAGCTCGCCTTCTACGTGATGCGTCGACTTCGGCGTCTCGTCGACGGCCTCATGATCTTCCCCGAGCGCATGCGAGCGAACCTCGACGCGAGCTTCGGTCTGGTGTTCAGTCAGCCGGTCCTGCTGGCACTCGTCCAGGCGGGCGCCACCCGAGATGACGCCTATCGGATCGTGCAACGCAACGCAATGCAGGCGTGGGATGAAGGCGTCGATTTCCGATCGTTGCTCGAAGCCGATGACGATGTCGACAACGCTGTGCTCGACGACGCTTTCGACCTGCGTCGCTCGCTCCGCAACCTCGATCACGTCATCGATCAACTCGACTCGATCGAGATGTAACGTTTGGTGTCTGACACCAAACGTTACATTGTCAGTCGGAGCGGCTGATGTTGGCTCGTTTGAGGGCGCTGGCAGGCACGCCGACGTCACGCCACGACGCGTACGAGATCGACTTGCTGTCGGAATAGCTTTTCGCAACCTTCACGAACTCGTTCTCGAGTGCATCCATGTCGATTGCATCGGACTTGGCGGCCAACTCGGCTTCGAGATCCCGGCGCTCCTGGACCAACAGGAGTTCGTCGAGCGGGCCCGCACTTGCGAGTTCGACATCGACGGCTTCGAGGCGCTTGCGGATCGTGTCGGGTGTGCGCTTGCGGCCCCGCTTCGGCTTCGTCGCCCGAAGTCCTTCGAGGTAGTCGCGAACGATTCGGCCCTCCATTCGACCTTTGGCGAGCGCTGCTTTGTGTTCGTCGCTCATCGGGGTTCGTGGACCTCTTTTGCCTGCCATCCCGCCAATCTTATGGACATATCGACGCGATGCAATAGCCTGCAATTCGATGTTCGAACTGTCAGCGCATGGGACCGATGTCCACGTCGGGGTGGGACCCCGATATCCGTGGGGCGGTTTGTACGGCGGGCAGATCGTCGCTCAGGCATTGCGGGCATCGGCCATTTCCGTCGATCTCGAACTCGAACCGCACTCGATTCGCGCCTATTTCATCCGGCGTGGCGATCACACCGAGCCGGTTCGGTACGAGGTCGATCGCATCCGAAACGGGCGCAGTTTCGCCACGCGGCGTGTCGTGGCGCGTCAGGCGGTCGGCGCGATCCTCAACGCGGAGAGTTCCTTCCAGCGCCCCGAGCGAGCGGCCACCCTGCAAACGGTGTCGATGCCGTCCGTGCCTGCCGCGGAGTCGCTGGTGGAGGACTCGTGGATGCCGAGCTTCGAGCGCGCGATGGTGCCGGTGGATCAGGTGGGCGGCGGATCGCGCGACGGGACGGGTCGGGCCATTGCCTGGATGCGGGTCACCGACGACCTCGGCGATCCGCACGACGCGAGCGCCCAACTGGTGCACCGGTGCTGGCTCGCGTTCCTCTCCGACGACATGCCGACCGATTCGGTGATCCGCGCCCATCCGGTCGCCGACGATCCCGAGGCGCGCGGGAGCCTGTTCTGCGCGAGTCTCGATCACACCATCTGGTTCCATCGATCGCTACGAGCGGATCGCTGGCACCTCTACGACTTCTCGTGCCATCACTTCGTGGGTGGTCGTGGATTGTCGCTCGGGCACGTCTTCGAGGCCGACGGCACCCACGTCGCCACGGTCGCCCAGGAGGTGCTGGTGCGAGACGGCCGCGAGCGCAGCTGAGCGCTACGGTCGAGCCGATGAGCGACCACGACGCCGCTCGGGCGCTGACTCCCACGCTGCAGACGCTGCGATCGCACGTGCTCGAGCACTCGGTGAAACACGGCGAGTTCACGCTCAAGTCGGGAGCCACGAGCACGTGGTTCCTCGACACCAAACAGACCGCCTGCCTGCCTGACGGGATCATCGCAGTGGCCGAGGCCGTGTTCGAGGTGTTCGGCGACGTGCTCGACCAGATCGATGCGATCGGCGGGCTCACCATGGGCGGCGACCCGGTGGCCTACGGCGTCGCTGCGGTCGCCGCGACCCGCGGCCACGACCTGCGGAGCTTCAGCGTGCGCAAGGAGGCCAAACAGGGTGGGATCACGGGCCGGATTGCGGGAGCGCTTCGGCCGGGGGATCGCGTGCTGGTCACCGAAGACACCACGACGCGTGGGACCTCGCTGATCGAGGCGGCCGATCAGATCGCCGCGTTCGGCGCCGAGCCGGTCTGGATGACCGTGATCGTCGACCGCGGCGGCACGTGCGCAGCGCTGGCCGCCGAGCACGGCATCGACTACCGGCCGTTACTGACTGCCCCGGACCTCGGGTTCGGCTACGGCACCTGAGCGCTGGCCGGCGGCACGTCCAGCACGCCGGGGTTCATGATGCCGAGCGGGTCGAGGGCCCGCTTGATCGATCGTTGCGCAGCGAGGTCCTCGGCGCTGCGCACCAGGGGCAGCCACCGCGTCTTGGCGATGCCGACGCCGTGCTCGGCGGAGATCGTGCCACCCACGGCGGCCACGTCGGTCAGAACCTGCTCGGCGATCTCGTCGGGTCGTGTCGTACCCAGGAAGTTGAGGTGCAGATTGCCCTCGGCGAGGTGACCGAACGCGATCAGTCGTGCGCCTTGGTGCTCGGCGATCTGTCGGGCGAGGTCGACGATGCGCTCGATCGCCCCGATTGGCACGGCGACATCGAGCTTGTAGGTCGGAGTGCCGATGGCGGTGGACGCCGCGCCGATCGCCTCGGTGACCCGGTCACGGAACGCGACGAGCTGCTGGCGGCGAGCGCTGTCCTCGGCGATCGCAGAACCCACGATGCCGCCGGTCGCTGCGAGCACTGCGAGCAGTTCGTCGCTCGGGTCGGTGTGGTCAGCGCACTCGACGAGAACTGCGACGCCACCGACGGGAATCTCGATCGGCGAGTGGGTGTCGAGGTGCCCTGCAACCAGATCGACGGCGGCGTCGAACATGATCTCCATCGAGTCGAGCGAAGGTGCCCGGCTGCGGAGGTGGCGCAGCAGCTCGCTCGCCGCTGAGAGATCGTGGAGAACGACGAAGGCCGTGGTGACGTGTTCGAAGCGCGGGACAAGGCGGAGTCGAGCGGCCGTGACGACCGCAAGCGTGCCCTCCGAACCGGTCAGGATCGAGGGCCAGTGGAGCCCGACGGTCTCCTTCGGGAGACCCGACAGTGACCCGACGACCGAGCCATCGGCGAGGACCGCCTCGACGCCCATCACCTGTTGGCGCATCGTGCCGAAGCGCACGACGCGCGAACCGCCGGCGTTCGTGGCGATCGCTCCGCCGACAGTCGCCGAGTCACGCGCAGCGAAGTCGATGGGCGTGTCGAGGCCGCTGGCTCTTGCGGCTCGCTGCCAGTCGCCGATCGTCACGCCGGCTCCCACGGTCACCTGCATCGCAGATGCATCGACGTCGCCGACCCGGTTGAGGCGACGCGTCGACAGCACGATCGAGGTGCCGTCGGGCCGTGGCACGCTTGCGCCGACCAGGCCGGTGTTGCCGGCCTGCGGGACGACGGAGATCGCATGCTGGCTGCAGTGACGAAGGACGGCGACGACCTCGACCGTGCTCGCCGGTCGCACGACGGCGACGCAGCGTCCGGTGTAGCGACCCGTCCAGTCGGTCTCGTAGCCGGCGCGCTGGTCGTCGTCGACGAGGACGCGATCGTCGCCGACGATCGCTCGCAACGCACGAACGGTGTCGAGCGTCATCGCGGTGGAGTGGTCGGCTCCCACGGTCCGAGTGTTGCACGGCGGCCGGGGCGCGGCGCCCTCGGGATCGAGTCGAGATGTGACCGTTGTCCCCGCTGCACGTCTACGATCAGATGCAACTACTTGGGGGAGAACGCAATGCGCATGGAATCGTTCTGGCGTTGGCTCGGCGTGGCGCTCGGCAAGTACTGGAAGGTCGTCGCCGCGGTCGTCACATTGATCACCGTCGTGTTCGCGATCGGTGCTCGCAACATCGAGTTCGCGACCGGCCAGGACAGCTACCTCAACCCCGACTCGCAGATCGCGATCGACAATGTCGCCTTCCAGAACGACTTCGGCGGCGAGACGGTGATCCTGCTGTTCAGCTCGACCGACGGTTCCGACGTCAGCGAACTGTACGAAGGCGACAACCTTGCAGAGCTCGATCGGATCACCGCCGAGCTCGAAGCGGTCGCGGGGACGTTCGCCGTGATCACACCTCGGGTTTCGCTCGAGTTCAGCGACAACCTGCTCAGTGAGGGTGTCGGGACCGACGCATTGCTCGCAGCGGCGTCGCGTGACGAGGTTGGCGCCGAGGCGAGGAGCAACGACATCCAGATCGCGCTGGCGAGACTCGGTGCCATCCCTGAAGAGGAACAGGTCATCGGCAACGTTGCCTACAACCAGCTCCTGATCTTCGACAACACCGGCTTCGAGGTGGTCGACGGAGCGCCCGTCGCTCCGGCCAAAGAGGATCTGGCGATCCGCGCCTCGCTCGAGGGGACCTTCCCCAACGTCGACGGCGGACCTGTCAACGGCATCGCGGTCGGCGGCGTCGTGCTCAACGGCAATGCCACGCTCGATGAGCAGACGGCGGCGACCAAGGCCGTCGTCGAGGTGCTCGACGACGTGAGCCTCGATGGGTTCGAGCTCACCGTCACGGGCTCGCCGGTGTACCTCGCAGAGATCAACGACTATCTGCAGGGCGGCATGCTCCGCCTCGGTGCGGCAGCGCTCGGGCTGATGGCGGTGGTGCTCGCATTGATGTTCCGGGTGCGGTGGCGATTGCTGCCACTGCTGTCGGTGATCATCGGCGTGCTGTGGTCGTTCTCGCTGCTCGGCTTCATCGGCATCGACCTGTCGCTCGTCACCATCTCCGGGCTCCCGATCCTGATCGGTGTCGGCATCGACTTCGCCATTCAGGTGCACAACCGCGTCGAGGAGGAGGTGGTCCTCGACAAGGAAGCACACCCCATTGCGGAAACGCTCGCGAACCTCGGCCCGCCGCTCATAGCGGCCACGCTCACGGGCGTTGTCGCATTCCTTGCGTTGCGGATCTCGAAGGTGCCGATGATCCGCGACTTCGGCGTGCTGCTGGCGTTGGGCATCTCGGTGCTCGTGGTGATCGGCATCGTGGTGACGGCGTCCGCCCTCGGCATCCGTGAGTACACCAAGCGCACCGAGGAACGCCCGGCGTCGATGGTCGAGCGTGTCGTCGTGAAACTCGGTGGCTTGCCGACCTCGCTCGGGCCGATCCTCATCGGGCTCGCCACGGTGCTGTTCGTCGGTGGCGTGCTGGTGGAAGGTCGGGCGAAGATCGAGTCGGATCCCATCAAGTGGATCGATCAGGACAGCCAGGTGGTCACCGACATCGAGCGCCTGGAAGACGAGACCGGTTTCTCCTCGACGCTCGGCATCCTCGTGGCCGCCAACAACATCTACGACCAGGAGATCATCGATCTCATCTGGGACTTCACCCTCGACGCCGAGGCTCGGCCCGAGGTCAGGTCGTCGTCGAGCATCGTCAACACGATGGGCAAGATCATCAAGATCGAGGGCGCCGAGCCGATTTCTCCGACCTCGCAGGACGTGCTCGCTTCGGTCGAGCAGATGCCGCCCGCAGTCGCGAACGCACTGCTGCGCAGCGTCGACGACCCGACAGCGACGCAGGTGAACCTGCGACTCGCGCCGGGCAGCCTCGATGATCGCGCCGATTTCGTGCGCGAGCTGGAAGCCGACCTGGCGGCCCGGATCGGTGCCCTCGACCTGCCGGCCGACAGCATCCTGCTCGCCGACCTGCCCGAAGGTCAGCAGCCGGTGCGGGCCACGCCGGCCGGGCTCGCAACGGTCGGCATCGGGTTGTTGGAGAACCTGTCGGCCAACCGGGCCAACCTGACGTATCTGGCGCTGGCGCTCGCTGGGCTGTTCCTCGTGCTGCGGTTCCGCAGCCTGCCCCGAGCGATGCTGGCGCTCGTTCCGGTGTTGCTCGCCGTCGGCGTGTCGTCGCTGGTGGTCGGGCTGCTCGGGGTGTCGTTGAGCCCGCTGACCACGGTGAGCGGACCGCTGGTGATCGCCAGTTGCGCGGAGTTCTCGGTGTTGATCCTCGGGCGGTATCTCGAGGAACGTCAACGCGGGCTCGACCCGAGGTCGGCGACCGACAAGGCAGCGAGCCGGACCGGTCGAGCGTTCTTCACCTCGGCGGTCACGACGATCTGCGGGTTCGCGGTGTTGATCGGGTCGTCGCTGCCACTGCTGCGCGACTTCGGACTGGCCGTCACCCTGAACGTCACGATCGCGCTCCTCGCGGCGCTGGTGGTGATGCCGCCGTTGTCGGTGTGGGTCGACGAACGGGGATGGCTCGGCACGCAGGATCCCGTGGCTGGACCGCTGGACTCGGTGCGCCTGGCGGCCGCGCTGCCCGGACCGCAAACGGCCGGCGCAGCGCTCGGTGCCGTTGCGTTCATCGCCGGTGGAGCCGTCGTGTACGCCACCGCCGACACGAGTAGTGGTGAGGCCAGCGAGATCTCATATGAGGCGACGCCGTTGCCCACGACCACCACAACCACGACGACGACCACCACGACGGTGCCGCCGTCGACCGTGCCGGGCGACACCGTGCCCGAGGGGCCGGTGATCAACCCGGACGACTTCGGAACCGATCGCCCGACATCACCGGTCGGAGGCATCCTGTTCGATCAGTTGGCGGCTCAGGGCGTTGCCCCGAATGTCGCGAACTGTGCGATCGAGTCGATTCCGGGTGGGGTCGATGCGGTCGACACCGCCGCCGTCCTCGCAGGGGACGACGCCGCGGCCGCGCCGGTCGTGCAGGCAGCGCTCGACTGCGGTATCGAGCAGGCCGCGATCGACGCCGTGCTCACCTCGATCCGCGGAGGCTGAACCGGCTGCTGGGATCAGTTCGCCATCGGTTCCGGTTTCCGGAACTGACTCCGTACTGATCGGCGGCCATGTCGCGGTGGGCGTCGACCGGCGCGCTGCGGCACATCTACACTGGCCACTTCCACCACCGAGAAAAAAGGGGAACCTGGCCATGGGGCTCATTCAGGCGGCAGTTGGGGCGATCGGCGGCACGCTCGCCGATCAGTGGAAGGACTTCTTCACGGTGCCGGAGGGCCTGGCACCGACCGCTGCGCTGTTCGCCGCTGTACCGCGT
>JBGTCW010000131.1:0-1702 GCA_041748635.1 Ilumatobacteraceae bacterium
TTCCACGATGGTGACGTCGAGGCACATGTCCTCGTAGAAGCCCTGATCCTGTGCGGCGAAGTATCCGCCGAACTGCGCCTGGGTGAACCATTGGAGCTGCAGGCTGACAGCATCGAGTGACTCACACTCGCCCATCGCTTCACCTCCGTCGGTGGCGTCGGTCGCGGCGTCGGTGGATTCCGACTCCGTTGCGGCATCGTCGTCGCTTCCGCAGGCTGCGAGCAGCGCCACGACGACGAGACCGGCCGTGGCCAATCTGATCCGTTGCTTGTTCATGTTGGTACTCCCCCGGGGGCAAGGCCCCCTGTGTGTTGTGGTGGTTGATGTTTTGGTGTTGCAGGTGACGGCGAAGTGGCCGTCGAATGCTGGGACGGCGACACGAACCGCTCCAGCAGAACTGCGGCCAGGTAGAACACGAGGCCGAGCGTGCATGCGCCGATCACGTAGGCCCACGAGGCGGCCGTCCGTGAGACGGCTGCATTCGACGTGATCCCGTAACCCAGCCCGTTCTGACTGCCGCCGAAGTACTCGGCGACGAACGCCGTGATGACGGCGACCGGCGCAGCGATCTTGAGCGCAGTGAACAGGTACGCGAGCGCGTTCGGAATCCGGGCCTTGCGCAAGATCTCCGACTTCGACGCGGCGTACGAGTGCATGAGCTCCATGTGGAGCGGACTCACCTGGCGCAGCCCTTTGGCCACGTTGACGAGCACGATGAACGACACGACGAGTGTGACCATGAGTCGTCGCGGCACCTCGGTGGTGCTCGAGAACATGTTGTTGAAGACCGGCACCAGCACGATGATCGGGATTGCGTTCAGTGCGATGGCGAGCGGCGTCACGAGCTCGTTCAGCACGTTGAACCGCATCAGGACGAAGCTCAGCGCCACCCCGCAGATCACCCCGAACACGAGCCCCACCAACGCGTTCGAGCCGGTCACCACCATGGCGTCCCACACCTTGTCGACGTTGTCGACCAGCGACGACCAGATGGCCGATGGTGCCGGGAGGAGGAACGGCTGGATGTCGAAGATCCGTACGATCAGCTCCCACGTCCCGACGAACAGTCCGCCGACGATCAGTGGCGGCACGGCGATCCGCCCCAGAGAACGCAGAGCGCTCATCGGTCCTCGATTCCCCGCACCGGCGACGACTCGGCGGCCGATCGACCGTCGCCTCGTCGGAGGGCCTCACGGACCTCGGTGATCTTCTTGAAGAACGCGTCGTCCTCGCGGGTGTCCTCGTCGCGCTCGTGCCCGAGGTCGACGTCGACGACGTCGGTGATGCGACCAGGCCGCGCCGACATCACGACGACACGATTGGCCAGGTACACGGCCTCGGGGATCGAGTGCGTGACGAACACCACCGTCGTGTCGGCCGCCGCACAGATGCGCAGCAGCTCGGCCTGCATGTGCTCGCGTGTCATCTCGTCGAGCGCACCGAACGGTTCGTCCATCAGTAGCAGCGGCGGGTGCGCAGCGAGCGCTCGAGCGATCGCGACGCGCTGCTGCATGCCGCCCGAGAGCTGCCACGGAAGATGGTCGCCGAACTCGGCCAGCTGCACGAGTGCGAGCATCTCGTCGGCGCGTTCGCGGCGCTTGCTCTTGCCCCAGCCCTTCAACTCGAGCGGGAGTTCGATGTTCTTGCGGACCGTCCGCCACTCGAACAGGCCCGACTGCTGGAACGCCATGCCGTAGTCCTG
>JBGTCW010000132.1:0-1945 GCA_041748635.1 Ilumatobacteraceae bacterium
GAGAACATGGGTGCGTGGAACTTCGTCGAGCACCACACGTGGCGCGTGAAGGATCAGGGCTACGACCTGCGCCACGTTGCGCGGGTCGAGTCAGGCAGCCCCGCCACCGGCTCGAAGGCGATCCACGATCAGGAACTCGCCGATCTCATGCGACGCACCTTCGCCGACCTCTGAGGCGGGCCGGTTCGTCCGCTCGCTGCGTTGCGCAACGTCGTTGCGATGAGCGAAGCACGTCGTATGTGTTGGGTTCGCTCATCGGTCGGCGACGGGTCGGGTGTGCGATGAGCGAAGCACGTCGTATGTGCTGGGTTCGCTCATCGGTGGGCGTCGGCTCGGCTATCTGAGAGAGATTCCGAGGACCGACTCGAGTTCGGCGATGGCGGGGTCTGCGGCGCCGACCTTGATCGTGGTCATGCCCATCGCCTTGGCCGGCTTCAAGTTGATGCCGAGGTCGTCGAGGAACACGCACTCGCTCGGCTCCACCCCGACGAGTTCGCAGGCGATCTCGTAGAAGCGCGTTTCGGGCTTGCGGCATCCCACCTTGCTCGACTCGACGACGTGATCGAACATCAGCATGACGTCGCCGACGTCCATACGCGGCTCTCCGCCGACGACATTGTTGGTGAGACACGCCGTGCGGTACCCAGCACGGATCACGCGGTCGAGCGCCGTCACCATCTCCGTGCGGATCTCGCCGGACAGCAGAGCGAGCACGTCGGCGCCCGGAACGCGGTGACCGAGCGCGTCGGACTCGTCGGCGAACAGCGCGTCGAACTCGACGGGGGAAACGTCATTGCGTTCCAGCAACGCCCACGCGTTCGTGTCCGGGTTCGTCGCGTTCACGCTGCGGATGAAGTCGGTCGGGAGGTCGTTGGCTGCCTCGTACCGGTTGAACGCGTCGAAGGGACTCGACAGGATCACGCCCCCGAAATCCCAGAGTACTGCTCGGATCATGGTCGGCGAGCCTACGATGGAGCTGCGGCAGCGGACGTGATAGACCGGATTCGAATCCTGGTCATCTCGCCCCGCGTGCCCTCAACGACTCAGGAAGAGAAGCAATGACATCATCAAGAGGGCCCCACCACGTCGTGGTCGACGGGTCCAACATCGCCACCGAGGGCCGCTCGCTGCCCAGCCTCGCCCAGCTGAGCGAGGCCGTGATGGCGTTCATGGAGGAGCATCCGGAGACGTCGATCACCGTCGTGGTCGATGCCACCTTCGGCCATCGCATCGACAAGAAGGAAGCCAAGGAGTTCGAGGAGGGCATCTCCAACAACGAACTGGTCGCCCCGCCCGCCGGTGCCGTCGGCCGCGGCGACGCGTTCGTGTTGAGCATTGCGCAGAAGGCCAACGCATCGATTCTCTCCAACGACTCGTTCCAGGAGTTCCACGGCGACTACGAGTGGCTCTTCGACGATGGTCGGTTGATCGGCGGCAAGCCGGTGCCACACGTCGGTTGGGTGTTCGTCGATCGGTTGCCGGTACGTGGCCCGGTCAGCCGGAAGGCCACCGGGTCGTCGCGTGGCGGATCGTCGCGGCGAGATTCGAAGCAGAGCAGCGAGAAGGGCCGCAGCGGTCGCAAGGCCAGCGCCGAGGCGATGGCGCCCATGCCGGTGCCGACGTCGCCTCCTCCGGGTCGCAAGCGGGGAACTGCCGCCAGCCAGGACGATGCCGAACGCGGCGATGCGCGGACAGCTCCTGCCGAGTCTCCAGCGTCTCGCGGTGACCAGCGCAAGCGATCGGCGGCACCGAAGTCCAACGACGTCGTGAACGAGCTGATGCCGTTCCTCGAGTTCGTCGAGCACCATCCGGTGGGCACCAGCGTGAACGGCACCGTCGAGTCGTATTCGTCGCACGGCGCCTACATCAGCATCGGTGAGAACGGCGTGCGCGGCTACGTCCCGTTGCGGCTGATGGCCGACCCGCCGCCCCCCAGTGCCCGCAA
>JBGTCW010000133.1:0-3679 GCA_041748635.1 Ilumatobacteraceae bacterium
AGGGACGACGCGGTCGCACACGGCGCCGCCGGTCGACGGTGATCCACCGGCCACGGTCGTTGCCACCACCGTGCGCCCGCCGTCGAGCACCCAGGCGCAGGCAACGGCTCCGTCCACCGACCCCGTGTGGCCCCAGCCGTACTGGTCGACGAAGAGACCCGGCCATCTCATCACCTCGAGATCGAGCGGCGTGACGGATGCCAGGATCGCTGCGACGTCGGCGGTGGACACGATGAAGCTGCCCGCTCCGCCGAGGCGTGACAGTCGTTCGAGGCCGAGGCGGTACTCGACGTCGGTCGGGAGG
Organism: Ilumatobacteraceae bacterium; assembly: GCA_041748635.1. Lineage (GTDB taxonomy): Bacteria > Actinomycetota > Acidimicrobiia > Acidimicrobiales > Ilumatobacteraceae > Sva-07. The sequence goes on from JBGTCW010000133.1 coordinate 305, forward strand.
TGCCCGTCCGTGGTCAGGTGTACTCCGCTCAGCCCGAGCGGGTCGAACAGGATGGCCTGCGCCGCCTGAGCGAGCGGGAGCCAGCTCGTGTACTCGACGAGCAGACCGAGGGCGCAGTAGTTGCCGTTCGAGTACGTCCAGCGTCCGCGGGTGGCCGACGGCGGCTGCTGGAGCACCGACGGAAGGAACCGTGCACAGTCGAGGCCACCGTCGAACCACTCCTGGCGCACAACCGGCATTCCGGACGTGTGATCGAGAAGTTCGCGCACGGTGACATCAGCCCATCCGGGGTGCGCGGCGATCGGCACGTCGGCCCACGGGAACGGCGCGTCGACGTCGACGCTGCCGGCGTGCTCGAGCCGAGCGATCATGAGCGCCGTCAACAACTTGCTCACGCTGGCGACCACCATCGGCGTATCCGACGTGGTCGCCGCACCATCGATGGTGGTCCCCGACGCCCGCTCGAGGATGCTGCGACCGTCGCGCACCACCGTCATCGTCACCGCCGGGTTCACCCGTGCCAGGCCGTCGAACGCAGCGTTCGCGTTTGGCATGGCAGGGTCTGGGACCGGCTCTGGATCGGCAACGGTGGTGCTCGTCGAGCTGCTGCTGGTCGTCGGTGGCGTGGTGGTGGTGGTGCTCGTCGTGGTGGTGGTCGTGATCGTTGTCGTCGTGGTGGTGGAGCTGGTCGTCGGTGGCGTGGTGGTGCTGGTGGACGTGTCGACGGCGGTGGTCGAGGTCGGCTCGGCGTCGGCCGCCGATCCAGCGCAGGCGGTCGATCCGGCGAGCGCCGCAACGGCCAACATCACGGAAACGCGCACCGCGCCAACTCTAGGTTCGCGACGGTGAGCGCTGCGAGCAGCTCACCCCCCGAAATTCGGCGCGAATCGTTCGTCTGGCGAACGAATGCTTCCGAATTTCGGAATGGGGTGGGGTGGCCGATGCGGGGTTGATCCCCATTAGCGTCGGCGGCGATGAGCTGGGAGCTGAGTGACGACCACGAACTCCTGCGGGCAACCGTGCGGGAGTTCGCCGAGGCTCGCATCGCCCCGCACGCCGCCGAGTGGGACCGCACGTGTCACTTCCCGGTCGACGTCGTGCAGGCGATGGGCGAACTCGGACTGTTCGGCATCGTCTTTCCGGAACGCTGGGGTGGCGGTGGCGGCGACTTCGCATCGTTGTGCGTGGCGATCGAGGAGTTGGGGCGCGTCGATCAGTCGATGGGCATCACGCTGTCGGCGGGCGTCGGCCTCGGCGCCAATCCGGTGTTCCGGTTCGGCACCGACGACCAGCGCGACCGCTGGCTGCCCGACCTCGTGTCTGGGCGCTCGCTGGGCGCGTTCGGGCTCACCGAGCCCGACGGAGGCTCGGACGCGGGCGCGACCAGAACGCGGGCAGTGCTCGATGGCGACGAGTGGGTGCTGAACGGATCGAAGGCCTTCATCACCAACTGTGGCACCGAGATCACCTCGATCGTCACGGTGACGGCCCGCACCGACGACGGCATCTCGGCGTTCGTGGTGCCGGCGGACACGCCGGAGATGATCATCGAGCCCGCGTACGACAAGCTGGGCTGGCACGCCAGCGACACTCATGGCATCACGTTCGTCGACTGCCGCATCCCCGCCGAGAACCTGCTGGGCGCGCCGGGCCAAGGATTCCGGAACTTCCTGTCGATTCTCGACGACGGTCGAATCGCCATTTCCGCGCTGGCACTCGGCTCGGCACGGGCGTGCCTCGACGCATCGGTGGCGTACGCGCAGCAACGCACAGCGTTCGGCGGGCCGATCGGACGGTTCCAGGGGCTGGCGTTCCAACTGTCCGACCTCGCCGTCCAGGTCGAGAACGCCCACAACCTCACCTACAAAGCAGCGTGGCTCAAGGATCAGGATCGCCCGATCGGCCAGGCGGCGGCAATGGCGAAGCTCTATTCGACCGAGGCGGCGATGGACGCAGCGCGGGTTGCGACCCAGGTGTTCGGAGGCATGGGCTTCATGGAGGAGACACCGATCGTTCGGTTCTACCGCGACGCCAAGATCCTCGAGATCGGCGAGGGAACGAGCGAGATCCAACGCCTCGTCATCGCCCGCAACCTCGGCCTCCCCGTCGAGTAGCGGCGCGGTCGGCGCGGTCGGCGCGGTCGGCGCGTCGGTCAGTGCAACGCCCAGAACCCGACGAGCGCGTCGGCGACCGGGTCGATGTCGCTCACCATCCACCAGTGGCCGCGGCCGTCGAGCGAGAGCACCTCGGCGCCGAGCCGCTGGGCCACCTCTCTCGACAGATCGCTCGGGATGTACTCGTCGAGTTCGGCGTCGATCACCAGGCCGGGTGGCAATTCCATCTCCGCAAGGCGGTCTCCGAGGTGACCCACCGCCGGCTGCGCACCGGTGCGGTAGAGGCGCAGGATGCAGCGCCCCATCTCGTCGTCGAGTGCTGCTGCGAGCGGCGCGGCGATGTCTTCGGGGAGGCCCAGGCCGATGAACAGCGCCGTCCGGTCGTCGAGGCTCGACGACGTGAACCCGGCGACCACGTCCTCGCCAGCGCCGGGCGTCTGCCAGGCCTGAGCCAGGTCGTGCCAGACGTAGTCGGTGTGGAGCACGCCGGCGATGTCGCCCGTCCAGGTGCGCACGAGGTCGGGTCGGCGGGCGAGCGCGCCGTACACGTGGCCGGCACCCCAGTCGTGTCCGAGCAGATCGATCTCGGTGCCCGTGGCGCGGATCGACTCCAACTCGTCGACGAGCCAATCGGCATAGGCATCCATCGTCGGATCGAATCCGTCGGGAACCGGCGCGCCGAAGCCCGGCGGCGACAGCGCGATGACGTCGGGTCGTTCGCTCGCGGCGAGCGCCGCGGTCAGCGGCCCCCAGATCGCCGATGTCTCCGGATTGCCATGGACGAGAACCGCAGTGCGCGCTGTCATGCGGCGACGGTAGTCACTCTGCTCGCACCGTCGCGTACGGTGGCCCGCATGGAGATCTCGACGACCTCGCGACGCGCTCGCCACCTCGGTTCCGTGCTCGAGCCGGTGGTGGGGCAGGTGTTCTTCTCGCCCGAGTGTCACGCGAATTACGTCTCGCTCGGCTTCGATCCGAGCCCAGGTGACGCAAACGGCGTGGCACTTCCGAACGGCCCGGCCTACTTCGCCAGCCGCGGGAGCCTGCTCGGGCAGGTTCCCGGCGAGGTGATCGCGGCCGCGTTCGGCGTGTTCAGCGCAGCCGTGGTGGTTCCGTCGGTGCAGCTCGCGTGGACCCGCACCGACGCGGCCACCATCCGAGCCGCTCGCGCCGATGGAGCCGTTGCCCAGCTTCGACGCCTGCTCGGCACCGAGCCAGCCGGCGTCGAACGGGCCCTCGAACTGCTCCAGCGGGCCGCGGC
>JBGTCW010000134.1:0-2219 GCA_041748635.1 Ilumatobacteraceae bacterium
CCAGTCGTGCAGCCCGGTGTGGCACGACAGGACGTCGCCGATGCCGGCCCGGTTGAGGTGCGCCGGGGCCGAGCGGATGAGTTCGATGTCGAGCACGACCTCCTCGGGCACGACCGTGCCGACGTACCGCACGCGGCCCTCGGCGCGCACACCGATCGCGTCGGTGAAGCCGGCGTCGACCGACGTGATCGTGGGGATCTGGACCAGCGGCAGCCCCCGCTTCCACGCCACGTATTTCGCGGTGTCGAGCGCCGTGCCGCCGCCGAACCCGACGACGACCTCGGCACCGTCGTCGGCGGTCCGTTCGACATCGAGGTCGAGCTTGGCGAGTTCCATGTCACCCGCAGCCACCACCGTGACCGGCGTCGGTACTCGATCGGCGATCGACGACCACGGGGGATCGTTGACGGCGATCAGGTACGGCCCGATCGATGCCAGCGTATCGACGGCGCTGCGCTCGACGAGATCGAACGGCTCCCCCAACCCGACGCTCGCACCGTCGGTCACGACAGCGCTCCGGCGTTGCGCTGCACCTTCTCGACGGCGCGAACCACGTCGAGGGCATCGTCCTCCGTACCCATCAGCACCGAGGTCGTGAACCACAGTGTGGTCGCGGCGAGGCGTTCGGTGACGGGCAGCGACAGCGACGCCCAGTCCGGCATGGCGGTTCGGTCGCGATGGCGCGGAGCGAGACCGTCGGGCTCTCGGAACACGTCGAGGTGGTGCAGCGGCGGGTACGACATCGTGAGCGAGATGCCTTCGGCGGCCAGCGCGAGGCGCACCGGTTCTCGCTCGGCGCCGAACTCGTCGGGATCGATGCGGACCACGTAGCAGTAGTTGCCCTGGCGATCGCAGCGGGCGTCACGCGTCTGCGGGTGCACCCCGGGGATCTTCGCGAGTTCGGCGTTGAGCAACGACGAGTTGCGGTCGCGGCGTTGCTGCTGCTCCTCGAACCGGTCGAGCTGGGCGAGCAGGACGGCGCCCTGCCACTCGGTCATCCGATGGTTCCCGCCGAGCACGTAGTGCGAGTAGAACCACTCGCCCGGCCGGCGCCCGCAGTCGCTGTACGACATCGCTCGGGCGCGCACCTCGGGGTCGGTGCTGACGATCGCCCCACCCTCGCCGCCGGTCATCAACTTCGACGCCTGGAACGAGTACGTGCCCGCCGCTCCGAACGTGCCGACCATCTGGCCGTTGAACCGGGATCCGTGAGCGTGGGCGCAATCCTCGATGAGGACGAGGTCGTGACGCCGACAGATGTCGCCCAGGCGATCCATGTCGGCCGGGTGACCGGCGATGTGGACAGCGATCACTGCGCGCGTCCGCGGTGTGATTGCCGCTTCGACGGCGTCCGGATCGACGCAGCCGGTACCCAGGTCGACATCGACGAGGACCGGGATGGCGTTCACCATCAGGACGGCCGCGGCGGTCGCGACGAAGGTCCACGCCGGCACGATCACCTCGTCGCCCTGCCCGATGCCGGTGGCGAGCAGGGCGATGTCGATGGCATGCGAACCGTTCGTGACCGCAACGGCGGGACCCGTGCCGTGGAGCTCGCCCCATCGGCGTTCGAACTCGTGCACCTTGGTGCCCTGGGTCGACCACCACTGACGCGAGTCGAGCACCTCGAGCAGGTTGGCGCGCTCGCGGTCGTCGTACTCCGGCCACGCCGGATACCGCTCCGTGCGGATCGGCGCGCCCCCGTGGATCGCCAGCTCGGTCATGACGACATCCTTGCATCGCCGCACTCGTCCGGCGCGCGCTGACAGCACGTGTTCCGCGAGACCCGGGCCCGGGGAAGGTGACGTGGGTCGGGTACGGTCCGGGCGATGGTCGCGACGGTGCGCACGATCGAGCCCGGCAACGATCGGGTCGTGTTGCTCGTGGTGGCCCATGCCGACGACGTGGCGCTGTTCGTCGGCGGCACCGTCGCCGTGTGGGTCGATGCCGGTTGGCGGGTGGTCGTGGTCCGCGTCACCGACGACCGGAGGGACTCGGTCGGCTCCGACGAGGCCTCGACGGTCGCGGCGAACCGAGGTGAGTTCGAGGCGGCCTGCGCGATCCTCGGGGTCCACGAAATCGTCGAGCTGGGCTATCCGACCGACACCCTCGGCGACGTGTCGACGGTCGAGCTGCGCGAGCGCATCATCCACGCCGTGCGTACGTACCGCCCGCATGCGCTCGTGTCGTTCGACCCGTACGCGATGTACGGCGAGGAC
>JBGTCW010000135.1:0-3874 GCA_041748635.1 Ilumatobacteraceae bacterium
ACTCCGTGCTGTTACATCGCGGGTCTGACCCCTGATGTAACTGTCAGGTGGGCGGGGCGATGATGACGCTGCCGTTGTGGCCGCCGAAGCCGAAGTTGTTCGAGATCACCGGACCCGGCGTCCACGTGCGGGGTTCGCCGACGACGAGGTCGATGGTCATGTCGGGATCGACGACCGTGGTGTTGGCGGTCGGCGGGATCAGCTCATGGCGGATCGACAGCAATGACGCCGCCGCCTCCAAGGCGCCCGCCGCGCCCAACGCATGTCCGGTGACTCCCTTGGTGGACACGACCGGGACGCCGTGCGCTCCGAACACTTCGGTGATCGCTGCGGCTTCCGCGGCGTCGTTGAGTGGCGTCGACGTGCCGTGGGCGTTCACCTGTGCGATCTCGGACGCGTCGAGCCCGGCATGGTCGAGCGCAAGCCGCATACACGAAATTGCGCCGACACCGCCCGGCGACGGTGCAGTGATGTGGTGGGCGTCGGCGTTGCTCGCCATCCCGACGATCTCACCGAGGATGTCGGCCCCGCGCGCCTCGGCGCGTGTCCACTCCTCGAGGATGAGGACGGCGGCGCCCTCTCCCATCACGAAGCCGTCGCGCTCGGCATCGAACGGCCGGCTGACGCCACTGGACGACAGTGCGGTCATGTTGCCGAAGCCCGCCAGCGAGGTGATCGTCGCAGCGGATTCGGCACCACCGGTCGCGACAGCGTCGACGATGCCCCACTCGATGAGTCGGGCGGCGTAGCCGATCGCATGGGTGCCGGCGGCGCATGCAGTGCAGATCGTCTCGAGCGGCCCCTGGAGGCCGTAGCGCATCGAGATCGCTGCACCGGATGCGTTGACCATCATCATCGGCACGAGGAACGGCGACACGCGCCGTTCGCCCTTCTCGGCGCGCAGCAGGATCTGTTCTTCCAGCGTGTGCAGGCCGCCGACGCCGGTGGCGAAGATCGTGCCGAAGCGCGTCGGGTCGGCGCCGATCGCGTCGGTGCCACCCGCCGTCTCGAACGCTTCGGCCGCAGCGGCGAGCGCGAACTGCTCGACCCGATCCGCTCGGCGTGCGTGCTTGGGCGACTCGAAATACGGGGTCGGATCCCAGTCGTCGATCTCGGTCGCCACACCACCGGTCGTTCCCGGGCCGAGCAGACCCGACCAGAAGTCGTCGATGCCGAGACCGGCAGGTGCGACGACGCCGAGGCCGGTGACAGCGACCCTGCGGCCGCCGCGGGTCACAGCTTCGCGACGACGATGTCGTAGGCCTGCTTGACGGTCTCGACGCCTTCGAGCTCTTCCTCGGGCACGGAGACGTCGAACTCCTCCTCGAGGGCCATCACCAGCTCGACGAGGTCGAGGCTGTCGGCGTCGAGGTCGTCACCGAAGTTGGCCTCGGGAACGACGGCGCTCTCTTCGACCGACAGCACCTCGACGGCGCACTTGCGGAAGCGGGCAAACAGTTCTTGGTCCACGATGTTCTCCTTGTGGGCGGTGTTGCAGTGGATTGGAAGTGTGTCAGTGTCCCATACCGAGTCCACCATCGACGGGAATGACAGCGCCGGTGATGTAGCCGGCATCGTCGGAGGCCAGGAACGCAACGACTGCGGCGATCTCGGTGGCCTTCGCAACGCGCTGCAGCGGCACCATCGAGGTGAGTTCGGCCAGGCGGTCGTCGCTCAGCGCCGCGGTCATGTCGGTGGCGACGGGGCCGGGGGCGACGACGTTGACGGTGATCGAGCGCGAGCCGAGCTCGCGGGCGATCGACCGGGCGAAGCCGACCAGCCCGGCCTTCGAGGCGGCGTAGTTCGACTGTCCGGCCGAGCCGAGCAATCCGACCACGGACGACACGAGCACGATGCGACCCCGGCGCGCTTTGAGCATCGATCGGCTCGCACGCTTCACGACGCGGTACGCCGCGGTGAGGTTGGCATCGATGACGGCCGAGAAGTCGTCCTCGGACATGCGCAGGAGCAGACCATCGCGGGTGATGCCGGCATTCGACACGAGCACCTCGACCGGATCGCCGAAGTGTTCCTCGACGGCGGTGAAGGCGGCGTCGACGTCATCGCTCGACGTGACATCACACCGAACGGCGAAGAAGCCGTCCGGTGGAGGAGAGGAGTTGTACGTGACGGCCACGCGGTCGCCCAGCTCCGCGAAGCGTTGTGCGCACGCCAAGCCGATCCCGCGGGCGCCGCCGGTGACGAGCACGACCCGACTCACGAGGCGTCACCGTCTGCACGGTCGACCGCAGGCACGGCGGCGCTCCATCTGACCACGGCACTCGCGGCGGTCATGCCAGCGCCGAAGCCGACGAACAGCACGAGATCACCTTGGCTGATGCGGCCGCGATCGAGCGAGTCCGCGAGCGCCAGCGGGATCGACGCCGCCGAGGTGTTGCCGGTGCGATCGAGCACGATCGCCGTGCGGTCGAGGCCGATGCCCAGCCGGTCGACCGACGCCGAGATGATGCGGATGTTGGCCTGGTGCGGCACGACGAGCGCGATGTCGTCGGCGGTGACGCCGGCTGCCTGCATCGACGCGGTTGCGGAATCGACCATGATGCGAACGGCCCGACGGAACACCTCGCGACCCTCCATCTGGAGCTTGCCGCCGACCTCCGCATACAGCGCACCCTCGGCGCTCCCGTCGGCGGCAAGGTCCCAGCCCAGGAGCTGGCCGCCCCCATCGACGGCTTCGAGCACGGCAGCTGCGGACCCGTCGGCGAACAGGATCGCGGTGTTGCGGTCGCCCGGATCGGTGATGCGAGACAGGGTGTCGGTGCCGATCACGAGGACCTTCTCTGCGCCGAGCGCGATCATGCCGTGCGCGTTGATCAGGCCGTACACCCAGCCGGAGCAGGCTGCGTTGAGGTCGTAGGCCCCGCACGTCAACCCCAGCTGGTGCTGCACGGTCGCCGACGTGCCGGGCACCGTGCGGTCGGGTGTGGTCGTGGCGAGGATGAGACCGTCGATGTCGCTCGGTTGCAGACCGGCACGCTCGATCGCCTGACGCCCGGCCTCGACCGACAACCCCGCCGTCGTGCCACCGAACCGACGTTCGCGGATGCCGGTGCGTTCGACGATCCAGGCGTCGTTGGTGTCGAGCGTGCGCTCGAGGTCGTGGTTGGTGACGATCTGGTCGGGCAGGGCCGCGCCCCACCCGGTGATCGCCGCCCCTCTGGCGCCCTCCGGTACCTGCGGCATGGTCAGCGTCCACCCGTCATTGTTCGGTCCGCAGCCAGGCGATCGGTTGGCGGGTCGTGACACGCTCGGTGTCCAGCGCGATGAAGCTCTGCAGCACGCCGGCGAACGGCGAGCGCACCTCGACGTCGCCGACGTGGCCGACGACCGTGCCGACCTTGATCGTCGATCCGTCAGCCAGTTCCGATCTCGGCGTGAAGACACCAGCGGCCGGACTGACGACAAGGCGCTCCACAGCGAAGAGGTGCTCGCCCTCCTGGTGGAGCGGACTCGACGTCGGGCCCGCGCCGACCCACTCGAGGAGCTTGTCGAGATCTTCGGGCGTGGCGACCGAGATCGTCCGTCCTGCGGGCACCGTGCGTTTTGCCATGCCCGTCAGGACGGCGCCGGGGCCGAGTTCGGCGAAATCGGTGACACCCGCGTCGGAGAGGGTCAGGAGGCAGTGCTTCCAACGGACCGGGCTCGACAGCTGCGCCGAGAGCAGGCTCGCCCAGTCGGCGCCCTGATCGTGGGGGAGTGCGTCGACGTTCGACACGACGGGCACGTCGGTATCGCGCGGTGACGCCTCGGCGAGCGCGGCGCGCAGGCGGTCGCGGGCGGCGGTCATGAACGGGGTGTGGAACGCCCCCGACACCTGGAGCGACATGACGCGCTTCGCTCCCAGGTCCTTCGC
>JBGTCW010000136.1:0-4432 GCA_041748635.1 Ilumatobacteraceae bacterium
TTCAGAGCTGGGGTGCAGGGACTCGAACCCCGAATGACAGTACCAGAAACTGCTGTGTTACCAATTACACCACACCCCACGGCGTGACGGTCGACGACGGATCGACGACCGTTGCGGGACGTGATTGTAGCGGTCTCAGTCGGTGAGGCCACTCAGACGTTCGAAGCCGATCACGCGGCCGATCGCGACACCGGCCGCCTCGGCCAGTACGCGACGAGTCTCGGCTGCACCACTGACCACCGACTCCGGCGTCGCCGACACGTATGCCGTGAAGCCGACCTCGCGTGCCGTGAGGCGACTGCGCAACGCGTGATACGGATCGGTCACGAGCAGAACGGTGTCGACATCGTCATCGAGCAGCGCTCGGGCACGCATCAGTGAGTCGAACGTGTTCGTTCCAGCGTCCTCCAGCACCATGGCCGACTCGGGCACACCGCGGTCGGCCAGATACTGCGCCGACGCCTCGGCCTCGGTGAATCGATCGCCTTCCCGGTTCCCGCCCGTCACGACGACCCGTGGCGAGAGCCCGTCGTCCCACAGCTCGACGACGTGATCGAGCCGTGCTGCCAGCTGCGGCGACGGGCGGCCGTCGTACTGCGCAGCACCGAGCACGACGATGGCGTCGACGCTACGTGCGTCGTCGGCGTTGCCGGTCGACCACACCTGCCACACCGACACGCCGTAGTACACGACCCCGATCAGCGCGAGGGCGATGGCGACCTGGACGACTCGCCATCCCCCCCGCCGTCGTGGCCGCAGACGCGGCTGCACCGGCGTCGGGTCGCCGATGAGCGCTGTCTCAGGCGACGGGCGTATCGACGGGGCCCACTCGTTCGTGACCGGGACCTCACCAGATCGGGCGTATCGCTCGCCGACGGGAAGGTGCTGATCGAGTGCCTCGATCAGCTGCCGATCGCGGGCCAACCGCTCGTCGGACGACATCGAGAACTCCCGGTCCGACATCAGCGTCACCCGGGAGAGCCGGGCGCTCCTGCGTGAGTTCCGCCGCCATCGATTGCAACGGCAAGCGCCGCCGACAATCGTCGGAGGGTTTCGTCTCGTCCGAGCACTTCGAGCGACTCGAACAGCGGCGGACCGACCGAACGACCGGTGACGGCGACTCGCGGAGGCGCCTGTGCCTTGCCGAGCTTGATCGAGTGGGGCTCCATCAGCTGTTCGAGCGACGCTTTCAGCTCGTCGGCGGTCCACGGAACGTTGCGATACGCCTCGATGAGATCGGTGAGCAACGGCACCGACCAGTCAGGCGCGAACGCCTTGTCCCAGTCGGCTGGCTCATAGGCGATCGCGGCGCCGTCAGGCCAGAACAGGAAATCGACCTTGTCGGGAACCTCGCGCATGGTCGTCAGGCGCTCCTGGATGTGCGGCGCGATCGCGGCGAAGCGATCACGGTCCCACTCGACGGGCAACTCGTCGCTGGCACGTTCGACGAACTCGGCGAGCGACATCCGTCGGATGTACTCGCCGTTGAACGCCGCCAGCTTCTTCACGTCGAAGAACGCCGGCGAGTGCGTGACGTCCTCGAGTCGGAATGCATCCTCGACCTCGGCCCACGACACGATCTCGCTGCCGGCGGCCTCGGCGCCTGGCGGCGTCCAGCCGAGCGTCATCAGGTAGTTCACCATGGCGTCGGCGAGGTAGCCGTCGGCGATGTACAACTCGAGCCCGGTCTTGTCGCGACGCTTCGACAGCTTCTTGCGCTGCTCGTTGACCAACACCGGCACGTGCGCCCAGCGAGGAGGTTCGTGACCGAGCGCCTGCCAGAGCATCTGCTGCTTGGGAGTGTTGGGCAGATGCTCCTCGGCGCGCACCACGTCGGTGATGGCCATCTCGAGGTCGTCGATCACGTTCGCCAGCAGGAACACCGGACTCCCGTTGCCGCGTAGCAGTACGAAGTCCTCGATGGTCGCGTTGTCGAAGGTCACGTCTCCGCGCACGAGGTCGTGGACGACCGTGCTGCCCGAAGGCACGCGGAAGCGCAGCACTCGACCCGGAGCAGGATCCAGCCCACGGTCGCGCGAGTACCCGTCGTAACCCGTGGTCCCGAGTTCCTTGGCGCGCAGTTGCACCTCCTCGCCGCTCAGGTCGCAGTAGTACGCGTGCCCGGCCTCGAACAACTGATGCGCCGCCGCGACGTGCGCTGCGGCGTGGTCGCTCTGGAAGTGGGGCCCCTCGAAGTGGGGATCGTCGGATGAGATCCCGATCCACGCCAACGCGTCGATGATCCCCTCGGTCCACTCGGGTCGATTGCGGGCCTCGTCGGTGTCCTCGATCCGCAGCACGAACGTGCCGCCGAGCCGACGCGCCAGGGCCCAGTTCTGCAGCGCCGTTCGCGCTCCACCCACGTGGAACGACCCGGTCGGTGACGGCGCGAATCGGAAACGGGGGCCCGTGGACATGACAGCGACGACGCTATCTGTCGTCGGCCGGACCCGACCCCCGGCGGTCGGGAACCCCCACGACCGCCGTCATCGTGAGGTTCCGCAACTGCCGCAACGCCACCGACAGCGTGGTCAGGTCGAAACTCTCGGCCCGGCGGATCTCGGTGTGCATCGCCAGCGCCCGACCGACTGCACGCTCGTTGCTCGCGATCCACCCCGCCGGGGAGCCGTCGGCGGATCGCATCACGTGGCGTGTCAGGTCGGCCAACACCGTCATCAGGTCGTCGCGCATCGCGGAACGAGCTTGTTCCTGCCAGCGATCCGATCGTGGCAGTCTGCCCACGCCGTCCCAGAGCCATCCCAGGTCGAATGCGTCGAACGTCGCCCAGTACGCAGTGGCGGCGTCGGCGACCGTGCGGGCCTCGGTCTGGGCGATCTCGACGATGTCGAACCCGGGATGCAGCCACGCCCACCGCGCCGATCGTGCAGCCAGTTCGATTGGTACACCGAGGTCGACGCGCTCGCCGCTCACGCGCTCGATGTCGAACGCCACGCGACCACTGACGACGAGATCGAGCGACTCCGCGAGGAACGACAGCCCGGTCTGGAACGTCTCGACGGCCTCGGCGATGTCGAGCGGGGGGCGCCGATGGCGCAGCAACCAGACGGTTCCCCGCTCGGTCATGCGGCGAGCGTCGAGGAAGAGCGCGATCTGGGTGGCGAGGTCGATGCTGCTGCCGAGTTCGTCGATCTCGTTCCAGATCTCCGTGAAGCCGAAGATCTCACGCGACGCGAGAAAGGCCCGCGCGACGTCCGACACCGATGCGCCCGAGTCCTCCGTCATCCGGTGGTCGAACGAGATGCCCGCGAGGTTCACCATGTTGTTCACGATGCTCGTGGCGACGATCTCGCGGCGCAGCCGGTGCGATCGGATCGTGTCTGGGAAGCGCTCGCGTACCTCCATCGGGAAGTACTCGAGGAGGTCGCGTTCGAGCGCCGGATCGTCGGGCAGATCGGATGCGAGGATCTCGGTCACGTCGGCGTTCTTCGTGTAGGCGATCATCACCGCGAACTCCGGCGCCCGCAGCCCGCTGCCGAGGCTCTGGCGCTCGGCGATCTGCTTGTCGGAGGGCAGATACTCGAGGTTGCGGTCGAGCCATCCCTCAGCTTCCAACGTCTCGAGATATCGGGCGTGCACGTTCACCATGGCGAGCGCCTGCGTGCGAGCGATCATCAGCGCCAGCGTCTGGGCACGGTTGTCGTCGAGCACGAGACGGGCCACGTCGTCGGTCATCTCGACAAGCAGGTCGTTGCGCTGCCTGACGGTGAGCTCGCCCTCGCGTACGAGTTGGTCGAGCAGGATCTTGATGTTGACCTCGTGATCGCTGCAGTCGACACCGGCCGAGTTGTCGATCGCGTCGGTGTAGATCAGTCCGCCGTTGATCGCATACTCGACCCGGGCGAGTTGGGTGAGGCCGAGGTTGCCGCCCTCGCCGACGATCCGGCAGCGCAGGTCGATGCCGTCGACGCGCAGCGAGTCGTTCGCCCGGTCGCCCACGTCGGCGTGACTCTCGGTCGACGACTTGACGTAGGTGCCGATGCCCCCGTTCCACAGCAGGTCGACGGGCGCGCGCAGGATCGCCGAGATCAGGTCGTCGGGCCGGAGCATCGTGACGTCCGGCGAGAGATCGAGCACCGCTCGCACCTCCGGTGTGATCGCGATCGCCTTCGCCTCGCGGGAGTGCACGCCGCCACCGGCGGAGATGAGCCGTCCGTCGTACTCAGCCCAACTCGATCGCGGCAGGTCGAACAGCCGGCGACGCTCGCCATGCGACATCGCCGGATCGGGATCGGGGTCGAGGAACACGTGGCGGTGGTCGAACGCCGCCACGAGCTTGAGACGAGACGACAGCAACATGCCGTTGCCGAACACGTCGCCCGACATGTCACCGATTCCCACCACGGTCAACTCGTCGGTGTCGACGTCCTTGCCGGCCACCCGCGCGTGACGACGGACGCTCTCCCAGGCACCG
>JBGTCW010000137.1:0-2965 GCA_041748635.1 Ilumatobacteraceae bacterium
ACCGAGGAACTTCGTCGTCTGGCAGTTGCTCAAGGTATGCGCACGATGCTCCGAGAAGCAATGCAGATGGTCGACGACGACATCACGACCATCCCTGAAGTCGTCCGAACCCTGTTCGCCCACTGAGTACCCAAGAGAGACACGGAGCAGCCCATGCCCAAGTTCGCCTACGCCGCCATCGACACGACCGGCGCCCCTGTCGAGGGGGTGACCAAGGCCGACACGATCGGTGCGGCGCGCTCGATCCTGGTCGAGCAGAACCTGTTCCCGACCAAGATCGAGGAACGCCGTGGGATGCTCGACTTCGAGCTCACCAAGGAAAAGGTGAAGAAGAAGCACCTGATGCACTTCACGCGTCAGCTCGCGGTGTTCGTCAAGGCCGGCATCCCCATCACCGACGCGTTGGTGACGATCGGCGACGAGACCGAGGACGTCGCACTGCGCCGCGCCCTCGGAAACCTGGTCGACGAACTGCGCAACGGCGGTCTCTTCTCGGCTGCGGCGGCCGGGCACCCCGAGGTGTTCCCTGACTACTACGTCGGCATCCTGCAGTCGGCGGAGTTGACCGGTCAGCTCGACACGGCGCTCGAGAGCCTCGCGGAGTATCTCGAACGAGAGATCGACACCCGCGCCAAGGTCGTGTCGGCGCTTTCGTATCCCATGGTCGTCATGGTGATGGCCTTCATCACGGTGATGATCCTGGCCGGCTATGTACTGCCGCAGTTCAAGCCCCTGTTCGAGGAGCTCGGCGCGGAGCTGCCGTTGCCGACGCGCATGATGCTGTTCTTCTCGCGGTTCTTCACCGACCTGTGGTTCATCACGGCGGGCGTCATGCTCGTGTTCGTCGGAGCGCTGGTGTTCCTCTTCAAGCATCCGACGGGCAAGCTCTGGAAGGAGCGCCTCGTCCTCAAGATCCCCGTGATCAAGGGCATCGTCGACTATGCGATCCTCGAACGGTTCTGCCGGATCCTGTCGGCGATGCTGGCCGCCGGCGTCCCGCTGCCCGAGGGCCTCAAGACGACGACCGACGCCACGAGCAACATCGTCTATCGGGAACGGCTCGAAGTCGCCCGGGCCCAGATGCTGGAAGGTCAGGGCTTCGCGCAGCCGCTGATCGACACCGACCTGTTCCCTGGTGCGGCGCGCCAGATGTTCAAGGTGGGCGAGGAGACCGGCACGCTCGACATGCAGCTCGAAGTGGCGAGCACCTACTTCGATCGCGAGCTCGAGAGCCGCATCAAGAAGTTCACCACGATGTTCGAGCCGATCATGATCATCTTCGTCGGCGTCATCGTGGGCTTCGTGGCCCTGGCGCTCGTGTCGGCCATGTATGGCGTGCTCAACGGCGTCAAGGCGGACGCCTGATGGGCGTCGGCGTTCAGCGCACGAGGATCAGGTCGAGGAAATGCTGACCGACGAAGATCGCGACGACGGTGCCGAGGGCCAGGAATGGCCCGAACGGCACCGCGGTGCGACGCCCCGCGCGATCGATGGCCATCATCGCCACGCCGACCAAGGCGCCGGCGAGGAAGCCGAAGAACAGGCCGGGCAGCACGATGCCGGGGTTCAGCCAGCCGAGGTACAGCCCGAGCAGCGGCGACAGACGGACGTCGCCGTCGCCCATACCACCTCGACTGACCACGTAGATCAGCCACATCGTGGCCAGCGCGATCACGGCGCCGAGTGCCGCCATCCAGATGCGTTCGGGCTCACCCAGCAGGATCGCGGCGACGGCCAACAAGGGCGCTCCGAGGATCACCCCGGTATAGGTGATCTCGCGGGGCAGGCGCTTCGTCTTCAGATCGATCCACGTCAGGGCAACCAGCGTCGCCATCAGCACGCAGTAGGCGGGGATCGCGGCGAGGTCGTCGTCGAAGCGGATTGCCATCAGCACGAACAACGCAGCGGTCGTGAGCTCGATCACCATCGGCTCGACGCCGATGGCGGTCCGACACTGGCGGCACCTGCCGCGCAGGGCGAGCCAGCTGACCACCGGCACCAGGTCGAGCGGGCCGAGACGGAGCCCGCACGATCCGCACCGGCTCGGCGGTGCCACCACCGATTCGCCGCGCGGTACGCGATCCACCACCACCGTCAGGAACGAACCGATCACCAGACCGGCCACGACCAATACGACGATCACGAGAGAAAAGTTCATCAGCAAGATCGGCCTTCGCCCTCACGGCGTCTTCTGGCCCGAGCGGGAGGTTAGCCAACCATGTCCAGTCCAGATCCGATGCTCGAAGCATTGCTCAAGGCCACCGTCGATTCCGGCGCGTCCGACCTTCACCTCACGGTGGGCCGTCCGGCCACCGCACGTCGCGACGGTGTGCTCGTGTCGTTCGACAACGTGCCGGTGCTCACCGGCGATGACGTCGAGCGCATGGTGATGTCGCTGCTCGACGAGCGCAAGCTCGAAGAGCTCCACAACGACCGGCAGGTCGACTTCTCGTTCGGCGTGAACGGGCTCGGTCGCTTCCGCGCCAATGCGTTCCGTCAGCGCGGCAACCTGGCGCTCGCACTGCGCGTCGTGCCGTTCCGGGTGCGCACGCTCGAAGAGCTCGGCGCGCCCGCGGCGTGCACGAACCTGCTCAACAAGCCCTACGGCATCGTGTTGGTGGTGGGGCCGACCGGCTCGGGCAAGTCGACGACGCTGGCGGCGATGATCGACCGCATCAACGACACCAAGCCGGTGCATATCCTGACCATCGAGGATCCGGTGGAGTACATGCACCACCACAAGGTGGCCATGGTCAACCAGCGCGAGGTCGGCACCGACGTCGGGTCGTTCAACGACGGGCTGCGCAGCGCCCTGCGTGAAGACCCCGACGTCGTGCTGCTGGGCGAAATGCGAGACCTCGACTCGATCCAGATCTCGCTGTCGTTGGCCGAGACCGGCCACCTCGTGTTCGCCACGCTGCACACCAACGACGCCGCCCAGGCGCTCGACCGCATCATCGACGTG
>JBGTCW010000138.1:0-8761 GCA_041748635.1 Ilumatobacteraceae bacterium
GGAACAGTGCAGCTCGACCTCGAGCCGATAGAACTTGTCGAGGTCGAGGACGGGCAGCACGACCGACTGGATGTTGCGGTCGTCCATGTACAGCAGGGACATTCCCTGGAAGGCGGCGGCCGTGCTCTCGTTCGCGATGACACGCTCGAAGACGGTCGGGCCGGGCTGCGCCGGGCTGCCGTCGTTGGTCGTCCTGATCTCGTAGACGCGAACGGTGATCGTCGCTTCGGATCGGGCATCTGCGCCGACGACCGCGCCGAGCGTCCCGCCCCACCGGATGTCCCACTCGACCGTGGCCTCCGTCGAACTCGGCTGGAAGGACGAGTACAGACGTGCTTTGAGCTCCGCAGACTCCAACGTCGCGAGCGGACCATGCCCGGTGAAGCCCTGGATGCGGGCGTTGTCCTCGTCGATGTTCCAGCGGGTCGCCGAGATCAGTCCACCACCTGTGTCGTCGACCCGCGACTTGAAGAAGTCGAGTTCTTGTACCACCGACACCGGCGGCGGCGTCGTGGTCGTGGTCGGTGGCTGAGTGGTTGGTGGTGCTGTTGGCGGAGGTGGTGGTGGTGTCGGCGGAGGTGGTGGCTGCGTGGTGACCGGTGGCGCCGTGGGAGCGACGGTCTCCGGAACGGTCGTTGCGACCGTGTCGGGAGCGGGCGGTGGCATCGTGGTCTCGATGCCGATGGTGGGCGGCGGGGCCGCACCACCGGTGCTCTGCGTGGTGCCACCGCAGGCTGCGAGCGCGGACACACCGAGGGCGAGCAGTGCCGCCGTCGTGCGGGTCGTTCGGGGAACGGTCGTGGTCGGAGTCATGACCACCAGCGTGCGGGACGCGGCCATCGGCGACCAGGGTGCGCAGGGGCATCCGGGTGGTGGTGCGGGCACCACCACCTGACACCCCGTAGCGCCCTGTTCGCCGTGGTCCCGGATGGGTCACAGTTCTCGTGATCATGCGGAACGAACTCGTCTCCCCGAACGACATCTCCACCACCGTTCGCGCGCCTGGTGGCGACGGCGCGATCGGGGTCTTCGTCGTCGACGACCACCCGGCATTCCTCCGCACCGTCGCGTCCGTGATCGACGCCACCGTGGGCTTCACGCTGGTCGGAACGGCCGAGTCGGGCCTCGCAGCGCTCGACGCCCTCGCCGCCCACGACCGCGTCGACATGGTGCTGCTCGACGTGAATCTCCCCGACGTGTCCGGCATCGAAGTCGCACGACGTCTGGCAGACGCTGGCGCGACTGCTGTGGTCGTCCTGATGTCGACTGCCGATCCCGCGGAGCTCCCAGCTGACGCCTTCGATCGTGGTGTGGCAGGATTCCTTGCGAAGGAGCGGCTCACGACCCAAGAACTCCGGACGATCTGGGGCGCCGCCAACGATGTGAGCTGATCTCCATCTCGGGGAAGGTGTGGACATGATCGAGTCAGCGGGACTGCAACGCACGTCGCTCGCCGAACTCCGCTCTCAGTTCCGAACGGAGCAGATCGCGTCATGGATCGCGGCCGCTGGAGTCGTCGTGCTCGCCATCGGCTTCGACGAACCATGGGGCCTGCTGCTCGGTGTCGGGGTCGGGGTGATGGCGATCGTCCGCCTGCCGTCGTTCGCAGCGGTCGATCGCAATGACGTCGTCGCCGCGATGTGGTGGGAGGCGGCAGGCACGTGGGGAATCGCGCTGGTCGTCGTCGGTGCGATTCCCGATGCCACCCCGATCATGATCTTGAACCTCATCGGTCCGCTCGTGATCGGTGCGGTCTACCTGGATGCCAACCAGATGAAGCGCCTGATCTCGGCGGGAGTCGTGGTCGCCGTGGCACTCGGTGCGCTCGGCTTCCGATCCGAGGGCACCGGCATCGAAGACGCAATCCCGGAGTGGTCGTTCCAGTTCATCATGATCATCTACCTCGCGTTCCATGTCATCGTGACCAGCGCCTCGTTGAGCGGCGCCAACCGGGTGCGTCGGGCGACACTCGACGCGGTCGTCGACGCCAACGAGGCCCTGGTCGAGGCCGACGCCGAGCTGCGAGAGTCGCGCCGACGTGTGATCTCCGCCGGCGATCGAGAGCGCGTCCGCATCGAACGCAACATCCACGACGGTGCCCAACAACGCCTCGTCGCCCTCGCCGTCCAGTTGCAACTCGCGTCCCAACTCGTGCGCGACGGCAACCCCGTCACGCCGGAACAACTCGACGCAATGCATGTGGAGAGCCGGGAAGCACTCGATGAGCTCCGCGAGCTGGCCCGAGGGATCTACCCGTCAATCCTCACCGAGCGCGGCCTCGAGGACGCGTTGCGCAGTGTGTCGCATCGGTCGCCGAACCCGGTCGAGATCACCTACGACCGATGTGCGGAACTCTCCTCCGACGATGCTGCTGCCATCTACTTCATCTGCCTCGAGGCGTTGCAGAACGTGGCCAAGCACGCCGGTCCGGGAGCGAGCGCCAAGCTGACCCTGGGTGACGGCGACGACGGTCTGGTCGTGTCGATCGTCGACGATGGGCCCGGCTGCGATCCGACGGTTATCAGCTCCTCGCGCGGCGTGCTCAACATGGCCGACCGGGCTGGAGCGCTCGGCGGCGACTTGACGGTCGATTCGTCGCCAGGACGCGGCACTCGGGTCACGATGGTGCTCCCGCACCGGTCTGGCGCGAGCGTGGTCGGATGACAACCCGGGTCATCGTCGCAGAAGACAACCTGCTGATGCGTCGCGGCGTCGTCGCCGCGGTCAAGGCGCTCGGTGACACCGACGTGGTCGCCGAGTGCGAAACCAAGGACGAGTTACTCGACGCCGTGACGGAGCTACAACCAGATGTCGTGATCACCGACATCCGAATGCCGCCCACCAACACGAATGAAGGCATCGAGGCGGCCCGCGCGATCCGCGCCAATCATCGCGACGTCGCAGTCATCGTGCTCAGCCATCACGTCGAGCCCGACTACGTCGCGGCCCTGTTCGACGACGGCTCCGACGGGCTCGGGTATCTCTTGAAGGAGAACGTCGGAAATCTCGACGAGCTCAGGCGAGCGATTTCCACGGTGCGTGCCGGTGGGTCGTCGATCGACCCCGAGGTCGTCGACGCCATGGTCGGCCGGAAGGACTCCAATCCGATCGACGTCCTCACCGAACGCGAGCGCGACGTGCTTGCACTCATCGCTGAAGGGTTGAACAACGCAGCGATCGGTGAACAGCTCGTGATCGCCGAGAAGTCGGTTCAGAAGCACATCAACACGATCTTCGCCAAGTTGCACCTCACCGACGAACACGATGCCCATCGTCGTGTGAGAGCGGTGCGGATGTGGCTGGCGGCGACGTGACGGCGGCGAACGCGAGGCGTCACGGTTGGCCGGGCGTGACGCAGGGTAGGAACGCAGGGTGAGCCGACCCGCCAGCCCCATCGTGGCCTCGTACCGGATCCAGCTGACGCCGAACTTCGGGTTCGCCGACACCATCGGATTGCTCGATCACCTCGTCTCGATCGGCGTCAGTCACCTGTACCTGTCGCCGGTCGCCGAAGCGGTACCGGGGAGCCAGCACGGCTACGACGTGGTCGACCACACGAAGGTGCGCGCCGAGTTCGGAGGCGAGCGCGGGCTCACCGAGTTGCTCGACGCGGCTGGCCGGTCGGGGCTCGGCGTCCTGATCGACCACGTGCCGAACCACATGTCGGTCGCCGAGGCACACCTCAACGAGCGGTGGTGGGAGATGCTTCGCGACGGCCCGTCGTCGAGTGCCGCACGTTGGTTCGATGTCGACTGGGACGCTGCCGACGGCCGGGTGATCGTGCCGAAGCTCGGCGAACCCCTCGCGGACGTGCTCGTTCGCGGTGGTCTGACGATCGCCGATGGTGATCGTGGACCGGAACTCCGCTCTGGCCCGCTGCGGTTCCCGCTCGCCGAGGGAACCGAACAATTGGACGTCGCGCAGGCGCTGGACCAGCAGCACTATCGCCTGCAGTGGTGGCGCGATTCGGCCCGCAACGTCCGCCGCTTCTTCACGATCGACGACCTGGTCGCCGTCCGCGCCGAGGAGCCGTCGGTCGCCGAGGTCATCGACACGATCCCGGCGCTGCTTGCGGAACATCCCGCGTTCGACGGCGTGCGGGTCGACCACGTCGACGGCCTCACGCAACCCGACGCGTACCTGGACGGTCTGCGCCGTCGTATCGGCGACGAACGGTGGCTGCTGGTGGAGAAGATCCTCGCCGTCGGCGAGACGCTGCCGCCCTCGTGGCCGGTCGACGGAACCACTGGCTACGAGCACATCCGCGTCACCGACCACTCGTTCCTCGACCCGGCGGCCGAGTCCACGTTGACCGATCTGTGGACCGACCTCACGGGCGACGTCCGGTCCTTCGACGAGATGGAGGATGCCGCTCGTCGTGAGGTGCTCGACGACGGTCTGCGACCCGACCTCGACCGCCTCGTTCGACTGGTCCTGACCCTGACCGACGGGGTCGACTGGGATCCCGAGCGCATCCGGGCTGCCGTGGTTGAACTCACGATCGGCCTCCACCGTTACCGCACCTACCTGCCCGACGACGCGGCCTCGGTCGCCGAACTGCAGGTCGCCCACGATCGGGCGGCGGTCGCCCGACCGGACCTCGTCGACGACCTCGGTCGGTTGACGGATCTCATCCGCAACGACCCGACCGTTGCGGCCCGCTGGCAGCAACTCACCAGCCCGACGATGGCGAAGGGCGCTGAGGACCGGGCCTTCTATCGGTACCTGCGGCTCGGCGCACTGTGCGAGGTCGGTGGAGCCCCCGGGCAGTTCGCCATTCCGGTCAGCGAGTTCCATGAGCACCAGCGTCAGGTGCATGCCTTGATGCCGAGCACGATGCTGGCCGGAACGACCCACGATACGAAGCGGTCAGAGGGTGTGCGAGCTCGCGCGCTTGCGCTCGCCGAGATCGCGGACGACTGGGCGAGTGTCGTACGAGCGTGGTTCGACGACCACGACGCGCTCGTCCGGGGCGGACGCATCGACGACGCCACGGCGCTGCTGGCGCTCGAGACCGCAGTGACCGCCTGGCCGATCGACGCCGATCGCCTCACCGAATACCTGGTGAAGTCGGCCCGCGAAGCCGACGACCACACCTCATGGACCGACCCGAATGTCGCGTACGAGACGTCGCTCGCTCGGTTGGCGGAGGTGATCGCAGGGGAGCTGCCCTCCGAAACGCAGGACCGGAGCGGTCCGCTCAGCGACCCGGACCTTGCGATGATCGCCGAGCGTCTGTTGCGACCCGGTTGGGCCCGCTCATTGGCAGCGCTCGCTGTGCGACTCACGGCTCCTGGAGTACCCGACCTGTATCAGGGCACCGTGGCGTTCACGTACTCGCTCGTCGATCCCGACAACCGCGTCGAACCCGACTGGGATGAACGCCGATCGCTGGTCGAGCGCGCCGCTTCGCTCGACGGTCCAGCTGCGTGGACCGGCGAGGGCGTCGAGGCGTCGAAGGCTGTTGTGGTCACCCGTCTGCTCGCACTTCGCCGACGAGTGCCCGCCGCGTTCGGACCCGAGGGAACCGAAGGGTCCTATGACGGCGTCGCAACGAGCGGTGGCAGCGGCGACGGCGTGTTGGCCTTCACCCGCAGCGATGCCAGCGGTCCCCGCATCGTCACCATCGTGGCGACACGTGATGTGACGGATTGGTCCGACACCTCCGTCGTGCTGCCCCCGGGCACCTGGCGCGCTGTCCTCGACGACCACACCCCGATCGTCGACGGTGGTGGCCCGACTCTGGTGAGCCGTTGGCTCGATCGATTCCCCGTGGTGGTGCTCGAACGAACCTGATCACTCGGGGTGCGCGTTGCGTGCGGTCCACGCGCCAGTGATGAGCCGAGCTCCGCGGCGGAAGGTCAGGTAGTTCCATGCCCAGTTGAGGAACACCAGCAGTCGGCTCCGGAAGTCGATGAGGAAGAGGATGTGGACCGACCACCACGCCATCCATGCCACCCATCCCGTCAGCTGTCGTCCCGCGATCACCCCGACTGCCGACGATCGTCCGATCGTTGCCAGCTCACCCTTGTTGCGATAGCGGAAGGCCGGCCGCGTGGCGTTGTCGAGATCGGCGCGGATGCATCGGGCCATGTGCTTGCCGCCCTGGATTGCGCCCTGGGCGACGCCGGGCACTGGTGATCCGTCCGACGTCACCGCAGCCATGTCGCCGATCACGAAGACGTTTCGACGGCCGGGCACGCTGAGGTCCGCCTCGACCACGACCCGTCCGGCCGGGTCGAGCGGCGTCCCGAGCAACCGACCGAGCGGCGATGCTTGGTTGCCGGCGCCCCACACCACGGCGTGGGTGGGGATTCGCCCGTCGGTCGTGTCGACACCGTCGGCGTCGACGCCGGTCACGGTGACGTTGAGACGAACGTCGACGCCCAGTCCGACCAATTGTCGACGTGCGCTCTCGGACAGCTCGACCGGGTAGGTGCGCAACACCCGGTCGGTTCCCTCGAGCAGGATGATCCTGGCGGTCGCCGGGTCGATGGCGCGGAACTCGCGGGTGAGGGTCCGAAAGGCGATCTCGGCGATTGCGCCGGCCAGCTCGACGCCCGTCGGTCCACCGCCCACCACGACGAACGTCAGCTCGGCTTCGCGTGCGGCGGCATCTGTCGTGCGTTCGGCGCGCTCGAACGCAGTGAGGATTCGGCGTCGGATCTCGATGGCGTCCTCAACGGTCTTGAGGCCGGGTGCATGCGCCTCCCACTCGTCGTGGCCGAAGTAGGAGTGGGTCGTACCTGCTGCGAGGACCAGATAGTCGAAGTCGATCGAGGTGGCGTCGTCGAGCACGACCGTCTGCTCGTCGATGCCGATCACCTCGCCGAGGAGCACCGTGACGTTCGCCTCGTCCGCCACCAGCGAACGGATGGGAGCGGCGATGTCTGCCGGATTCAAACCGGCGGTCGCCACCTGGTAGAGCAGCGGCTGGAACAGGTGGTGGTTGCGGCGGTCGATCAGGGTGACCCGCACCGGAAGGTCGGCCAGACAGCGCGTTGCGGCAAGCCCGCCGAAACCGCCGCCGACGATCACGACATGCGGCTCGATCCCGGGGTCTGACGGGCGTGAGTGTGCGTCAGCTGGCATGGGCAGTACTCAAGCGCGCAGACCAGGGATTGACGCATTCGATCGACCGACCAGGGCCTCCCCAGGCCTCGTCGGCGGAGTCGAACACGACCACGTCACTGTCATGCGCATCGGGGGCAACGACGTCGTCGGTGGAGAAGTTGAGTCGAAGCGTCGCCGTCATGTCGTCGACCCGACGGACGACCGTCACGACGTCGCTCTCGAATTCCACGGTCTGCGAGGCCGCAGAGTCGGTGAGCACCGGGTACTCGCGTCGGATCCGCAGCAGCTCGGTGTACATCGCGAGGCGTGAACGGTGTGGTTCGCGCTCGGCCAGCGTGGGGTCGAGGACGGCGCCGTCGAACGTCGCTGGGTCCGCAGGGTCGGCGACCTCACCCGACCAGTCGACTCCAGAGAACTCGCGCCGACGGCCGTCTCGAACCGCTGCGACCAGCTCGGGGTCCCCGTGGTCGATGAAGTACGGGAACGGTGCGGTCTCGCCGTATTCCTCGCCCATGAACAGCATCGGCGTGAACGGCGACAGCAGGATCGCTGCGGCAGCCAGCCGGTGGCGGGGATCGCCGACCGGTGCATCCGCGAGCAGCCGCGCGCCCGCTGGCGTGTTGCCGACGTGATCGTGGTTGGTCGAGAAGACGATGAAGCGGAGGTGGTCGATGTCGTCAGCCGGTGCACCGTGCCGCCGGTCGAAGCCCGGTGAGTACTGCCCCGAGTACACCCAACGACGCTCCCACGCCGTCGCGACGTCAGCGGCACCGGAGTAGCTCGCGTAGTACTCGTGTCGCTCGCCGGTGAGCGCCACGCGCAACGCATGGTGCACGTCGTCATCCCACATGGCATCGCAGCCCCAGCCCCGCTCGGCCTCCGCTCGCACGATGCGCGGGTTGTTCGCCGAACTCTCGATCGTCACCAGCGCGGTCCGACCGGCCGACGCTGCCGCGGCATGCACCGCCGAGGTGAGCTCCTGCACGAACGGGATCGGCGTGGGATCGACGATGGCGTGGACGGCGTCGAGGCGCAGGCCGTCGAGGTGGTGGTCGCGAATCCATCCGATGGCGTTCTCGATGAAGTACCGCCGCACGTGGTCACTGCCGGCGCCGGCGACGTTCATCGCGTCACCCCACGGCGTCCGGTACGCGTCGGTGAAGTAGGGCCCGAACTGTCCGAGCACATTGCCCTCCGGACCCATGTGGTTGTAGACCACGTCGAGCACCACGGCCAGCCCGGCCCGGTGCGCTGCGTCGACGAACCGGGCGAGCCCCTCGGGACCTCCGTAGGAGTCCTGGACGGCGAACGGGAACACTCCGTCGTAGCCCCAGTTGCGGGTACCGGGAAACGCAGCGACCGGCATCACCTCGATGGTGGTGATCCCCAACGCCTGCAAACGCGGGAGATGGCGAATCGCCGCGTCGAACGTGCCCTCGACGGTGAAGGTGCCGACGTGCAACTCGTACAGCACGGTGTCTGACAACTCGACGCCGGTCCAGTCGTCGTCGTGCCAACGAAACACCGACTCGTCGACCACCGCCGACGGTCCGTGCACGCCGTCGGGCTGCCACCGCGAGGCGGGATCGGCGAGCGGGTCGCCACCGTCGATCACGTACCGGTAGCGGTCGCCGTGCCCCACCCCGTCGACGTCACCGACCCAGTACCCCCCGTCGCGATGTAACGA
>JBGTCW010000139.1:0-1932 GCA_041748635.1 Ilumatobacteraceae bacterium
GGTGGTCGAGGCCATCCGCCGAGCCGCTGCGCGGGTGGCCAGGCGGCGCGGTTCGAGCATGACGATGCGCTGACCTGCGAGCCAGACCTCGTCGAGCAGCGCCAGCGGGATGACGGTGGTCTTGCCGGCGCCGGGGGGTGCGACGAGGACGCAGCGTCGATGCCGATCGAGTGCCGATCGCACATCGTCGATCGCCTCGACCACGGGGAGGTCGGGAAGTTCGGGGACGTCGGGTCGCCCAGCGGGCACGCGGTCAGCCCAGTGCGGGGGAGCCGCGGAACGGACCGGGATCACCGGGGCCGGGCACGGGAATCGACGTCCACCAGCAGACCTCGGCGATCGCGTCGGCGACGGCCTCCCATTCGGGAGGGTTCCAGCCCTGTGCAGCAGCCGCCACGACGCCGTCGACGCGGGTGAACACGAACGCCGGGAGTTCGCTGAGACCCATCGCCTTCACGACGGCGCGTTCGGGATCACAGAACGTGAGGAAGCGGTCGGCGTGCGGGCCGAGGAACGTGCGAGCGTCGGGCGCATTGGCGGTGACGATGAGGTTGATCCGAGCGTCGGAATCGCGGAACTGTTCGAGCACCCGGGTCGCCGATCGCAGAATCCACGAACTCTCATTGGTGTACGGATCGAGCACCACCGACGCCAGGTGGAATGTCGTGAGCCACTCCATGATCGGGCGGGCCGTGCCAGCGGCACCATCGACGAGCGGAGTCAGCACGAGATCGGCAGGGAGCTGTTGGCCCAGGCCCGACGGAGCGATCGGCGCAGTGTCAGCAGTCGTGTCGGCCACGGCCAGCGATCGTAGCGACTGCCGTCGACGATCGGAGTATCCACTCGACAGCACCGCGCGGCGGCTCTGGTCGGGCCGGGGTACGGTCGTGTCGTGCATCCGATCGAGCACCTCCGATATGTCGCGCGTTCGCAGGGGGCAGATCCAGCCTCGCTCGTCCAGGAGACGGCGCACGCGCTCGGCTCGCTCCATTTCGATCCGTCGGGGCTGGTGGTGGCGTGCCGTCGGATTGTCGAGCGGCACCCGTTCACGGGCGCGCTGTGGTGGTTGTGCGCCAACGTGACCACCTCGAGCGAACCGTTCGAGGCCGTGTGGGAACTCGCCGACGCGATCCGCAGCGACCGCACCGGAGCCGAGCTCGCCGCGTCGCTGCCCGACGACGCTGTGGTGGTGACGATCGGTGATCCCGACGTGATCGGCGATGGTTTGATCCGTCGGGGTGACGTGCGCGTGCTTGCTCTCGACGCCGGATTCACCGCGACGTCGTTCGTGCGGCGGCTGGAGCGGTACGACGTCGACGTTGAACCGGTCGATGCCGGCGTGGCGGGCACGGCCGTCCGCAACGCTGACGTCGTGCTCGTCGAAGCGCTCGCCCTCGACGCCGGTCGAGCGATCGTCCCGGCGGGATCGTCCACGATCGTCGCCGCGGCGGCCGCATTCGACACGGAGTTGTGGTTGGTGGCCGGAGTCGGGCGTCGACTGCCGAGCGGATTCGTCGACGCCATGGTCTCCAAGGTCGCCGACCTCGGTGCCGACATCGATCCGTGGGACCTCGACGTCGAGGTCGTACCGACGTCGTTGTTCACCCACGTCGTCGGCCCGCACGGCAAGGTGCCGATGGGCCCGCCCGCCATCGTCGCCGAGTGTCCGATGGCCCACGAACTCCTCCGCCCCAGCCACATATAGCCGCGTCACCCGCCCCACCTTCCCGTTCACGTTGCAGTCCGGACGGCCCGCTCCGTCCGAAGTGTCACGCGAGCAACCGGGTGCCCACCACCGTCTCGTTCACGTTGCAGTCCGGACGGCCCGCTCCTTCCGAAGTGTCACGTGAACGGGGTGGGGGACTGAACGCGTCAGGCGGCGGTGGGGAGCAGCCGTGAGCGGAGTGTTCGGCCGACCATCGTCGGGCGCTT
>JBGTCW010000140.1:0-8480 GCA_041748635.1 Ilumatobacteraceae bacterium
GCTCGGTCGTCTGGCCACGTACATCCGCGACCGTCGCATTCCGTTGGAGCTGTGCCCGACCTCCAACGTCAACACCGGCGTCGTGCCGTCGATCGCCGACCATCCGATCGGCATGCTGCGGCGGCTGCGGTTCCGGGTCACGGTGAACACCGACAACCGGTTGATGAGCAACACCTCGATGACCAAGGAGATGCAGAAGCTCCACGAGGCATTCGACTGGGGCCTCGACGACTTCGAGTGGCTCACCGTGAACGCGATGAAGTCATCGTTCGCTCCGTTCCCCGAACGCCTGAAGTTGATCAATGGCGTGATCAAGCCGAGCTACTCGGTCCTCAAGAGCGAACTCTCGCTCGGGGCGGCCTGAGATGGCCGTCGAGACCGTCCTGGTCGATCACCCGGTGTGCACGGACGCGCTGGCCCAGATCCGCGACCGGAACACCCCCAACGCCCTGTTCCGGCAGAATCTCGAACGCATCGGCGGTCTGCTCATCGCCGAAGCAACGCGGACGCTCCCCACCATCGACGGCACCGTCGAGACGCCACTCACGACTGCCCCGGCCCGTCGCATCGCTGTACAACCGGTGGTCGTGCCGATCCTGCGGGCCGGTCTCGGCTTCGTCGGGCCGGCCCAAGATCTCCTGCCGAATGCCGACATCGGTTTCATCGGCATGGCTCGCAACGAGACGACGCATCAGCCCGAGCCCTACGTGAACAAGCTGCCCGAATCTCTCGCCGGTCGACCGGTCATCGTGCTCGATCCGATGGTCGCCACCGGCGGATCGCTCGTCCACACGATTCGATTGCTCCTCGAACGTGGTGCTCCGGAGCCGATCACCGTCGTGTGTGCCCTCGTCGCGCCCGAGGGCATCGCCGTGCTCGAGGAAGCGGGCCTGTCGATCCGGCTGTTCACCGCGGCGATCGACGATCACCTGAACGACGACGCGTTCATCGTCCCCGGCCTCGGCGACGCCGGCGACCGCCAGTTCGGCACCCCCGCCTGATGTAACGATTGGTGTCAGACACCAATCGTTACATCATCTGTGTGACACCCATTCCGTACGTTCGTCGACATGACACGACCACTGCGAATCGACGAACCTGGCGGATGGCACCACGTCATGAACCGGGGGGTCGATCGTGCGATCGTGTACGTGCACGATCGAGACCGGCTTTCGTTCGAGAAGCTCATGGGCCACTTGGCGGTCGAGCTGGGCCTCGAGATTCATGCGTACTGCTTGATGGGGAACCACTATCACCTGCTCCTGCATTGCCCTGACGGCGGACTTTCGACCTTCATGCAGCAGCTGTCGTCCTCGTACACCCGGATCGTCAACGAGCGGCTCGGTCGCGACGGACCGCTCTTCCGTGGACGGTTCCACTCGGTTCCCGTGGTGTCGGAACTCCAGATTGCCTACGCCGCTGCCTACATTCACCGCAATCCGATCGACCTCGTGCCTGAAGCGGCGCTCGATGCGTACCGGTGGTCGAGCTATGGCGTGTACATGGGCCGTCGCTCGGCACCGACGTGGCTGACTCGATCCACGATCGACGAGCTGCTGCCACCGAAATTCCATCGTGAACTGGTCACTGCGCCGGTCGATCCTCCAGGGACGGTCGGTATCACCAGCGACCGCATCGATGCCGCGGTCAGCG
Organism: Ilumatobacteraceae bacterium; assembly: GCA_041748635.1. Classification (GTDB taxonomy): domain Bacteria; phylum Actinomycetota; class Acidimicrobiia; order Acidimicrobiales; family Ilumatobacteraceae; genus Sva-07. The sequence goes on from JBGTCW010000140.1 coordinate 1,654, forward strand.
CAATAGTCGACCCCAGATGCCCCGACGGCAAACGGATCCGAGTCCTGCTCGGGTTCGAGTTGGCCGGTCTGAATGCAACTGACGTCGCCGCGTGGGTCGGGCTGGCATCAGCTGGACCGGCTCGGACAGCGCTCGCCAGGGCAAAGTCGGCCCGGCAAGGCGGGTCGGCACTCGATGCGATCGTCACCGACCTCGAAGCTCGGTTGCGAGGCGCGATGTAACGTTTGGTGTCTGACACCAAACGTTACATCTGGGCGAGGGCGGCGAGCAGCGCATCGAGCTCCGGCGAGTCGAGGTCGACGGCTTCGGCGTAGAGCTTGACCTTGGGTTCGGTGCCGCTCGGGCGGATCTGGAGGCGGATGTCGCCGTCGAGCATCAGGCGCACGAGGTTCGCTTCGGGATAGGTCTGCACCGACACGACGGCGCGCCCGCCGACCTCGGTGGGTGGGTCGGCCTCGATCGCCGCCACCCACGCCGCACCGTCCGCGGGCGGCATCTTCACCGACAACTCCCCCGTGACGTGCCGACCGAAGCGTGCGGCGATCGCGTCGAGGCGATCCTGCAGGGTGTGACCCTCGGACTCGGCGACCGCGGCGATCTCGGCCATCAGCACCGCAGCGCTGATGCCGTCCTTGTCGAGCGGTCGTGGTGCCACCAGATAGCCGAGCGCCTGCTCGTAGCCGAGCACCAACCGCAGTTCCGGTCGCTCCGACGCAAGCTTGCCGATCCACTTGAATCCGGTGAACGTCTCCTCGCTGTGGACGCCAGCGGCGTCGGCCATCCGAGCGAGCAGCGACGACGACACGAGCGTCGTCACCACGAGCCGATCGTCGCCCGAGGTGTTCGCCAAGATGTAGTCGGCGAACAACCAGCCGATCTCGTCGCCGCTCAACCGACGCCACGAGCCGTCCGGTTGGGGAATCGCCACCCCGAGCCGGTCCGCGTCGGGATCGTTCGCCAAAGCGACCCGGGCACCGCAGTTCGCTGCCTCGGCGAGGAGGAGATCCATCGCGCCGGGCTCCTCCGGGTTGGGGAACGACACCGTCGGAAACGACCCGTCGGGCTCCTGTTGGGCGGCGACCACGTGCGGCGCCGGGAGGCCCGCCGACTCGAACGCCCGCAGCAGCACGGAGCCTCCCACCCCGTGCATCGCGGTGTACGCGACCGGCACACCGGGCACGTCGGGGCGCAGCCGCACCGACGGCACAAACCGGACGTACCGCTCGACCCACTCGTCGCCGAGTTGCTCGATGAGCCGATCATTACTCGGCGCGAGTTCGACCGAGAGCGGATCGAACTGCCCGATCCGATCGGCGATGTCGGTGTCGATCGGCGACACGATCTGCGATCCGGTCTCGAGGTACACCTTGTAACCGTTGTCGGCCGGTGGATTGTGCGAGGCGGTCACGACCACACCGGCGGCGGCTGCAAGTCCGGTGATCGACCATGCCAGCACCGGCGTGGGCTGCACCCCCGGAAATACCATCGAACGGATGCCCATCGCCGCGAGTACTCGGGCGGTGTCGGCGGCGAAGAGATCGCTCTTGCGGCGGGCGTCGTGGGCGATCACGACACCACGCCGAGCTGCATCAGGAAGCTCACCCGACGCCTCGGAGTCGAGCAACCATCGGCCGAGCCCGGCCGCGGCCTGTCGAACCACCAGGCGGTTCATGCGAGTCGAACCCGCCGCAACTGCGGCACGCAGACCGGCGGTGCCGAACTGCAGCCTTCCGTCGAATCGTTCGGGCAGTTCGTCGGCATCGCCTGCCTCGGCGGCAGCGACGAGCGCGGTGAGTTCTTCGCGGATGTCGTCGTCGGGCTCGGCGGCGAGCCACGCATGTGCCGTGGCGATCAGGTCGCCGGCAGCGACGCCGGCGGGGGCTTCGTGATCGGGGTCAGCCATCGCCGATCAGGTTACGCAGCTCGACCAGCGGGCGCGGACCGACGTGGCCGATCACCTCCGCCGCAGCGATCGCTCCGAACCGGCCGCAGGTGTACAGGTCGCGCCCGGTCGTCAGCCCGTGCAGGAATCCCGCGGCGAACAAGTCGCCGGCACCGGTGGTGTCGATCACGCGCTCCACCGGTTGCGCCGGCACCCGCAGCAGTTCGTCGGGCGTCACGATCACGCAGCCTTCGGCACCGATGGTGATCGCCGCGAGTTCGCATTCCTGGCGCAGCGCGGCGATGGCGTCGTCGAACGAGTCGAGCTGATACAGCGACAGCAGTTCGTCGCTGTTGCCGAACAACAGGTCGACACGATCCTGGACGAGCGCCCGGAAGTCGTCGCGATGGCGGTCGACGCAGAACGAGTCCGACAGGGTGAGCGACACCATGCGACCATGATCGTGGGCCACCTCGGCCGCCCGCCGGAAGGCCGCCTTCGCGTCGTCACGGTCGAACAGGTAACCCTCCATGTACAGCACCCGAGCGTCGGCGATGACCGCCTCATCGAGGTCGTCGACGCAGAACTCGCTCGACACTCCGAGGTAGGTGTTCATGGTCCGCTCGGCATCGGGGGTCACCACGATCACACAGCGGCCCGTCGGGGTGCCGCCCCCGCCGGGCGGTCGCCGGAACGCGACGCCCACGGCGCGCATGTCGTGACCGAACACGTCGCCCAGGTCGTCGCCGTTCACCTTGCCGATGTAGGCCGCCCGACCTCCGAGGCTGGCGACGCCCACCACCGTGTTGGCCGCCGACCCACCACTCATCTCGACCGCCCGATCCAGCGCCGCGTAGAGCTCGACGGCGCGTTCGGTCTCGATCAGCGTCATCGAGCCCTTGACGAGATCGTGGCGTTCCAGGAACTGCTCCTCGGCCGGGGCGATCACATCGACGAGCGCGTTGCCGATGCCGACGACGTCGAACCTGACGTCGTCGGAACCACCACCATGCGAGAACCGTTGGGTGAGGTCGGACACGGTCGGCCACGCTACCGGCGGTACCCTGCCGCCGATGGCAGCCACCGTGTCCGGTCTCGCAGAACTCGATCCCTACCGGCTTCCCACCGGCGTTCGACCGGTCCGCTACGACCTGCGGCTGCGGCCCTCGCTCGAGGATGCGACGTTCACGGGCACCGTCCGAATCGAGCTCACCGTCGACGACGCCACCGACCTCCTGGTGCTCAACGCTGACGAGTTGACGATCGCAACGTGCGACGTGGACGGCCAGCAAGCCATATGGCAACTCCAGCCGGAGACCGAGCGTCTCACGGTCACCCCGGCCACAACGATCGCTGCCGGAACGAGCATCTTGACGATCGAGTTCGCCGGCGTGCTGAACGACAAGCTCCGCGCGTTCTACCGCAGCACGTACGTCGATGACGACGGCGTCGAGCACGTGATCGCCGCCACCCAGATGCAGGCCACCGATTGCCGACGCGGATTCCCGTGTTGGGACGAACCCGAGTTCAAGGCGGTGTTCGCAGTCACGCTCGACGTCGACGCCCAACTGACGGCGATCTCCAACACGTCCGAGATCGAGCGCACGACGTCCGCCGACGGCCGGTCGGTGATCAGCTTCGCCGACACGATGATCATGAGCAGCTATCTCGTGGCGTTCGTGGTCGGGCGTCTGGAAGCGACCGAGACCGTCGACGTCGACGGCATACCACTGCGAGTGGTGCACGTCCCCGGCAAGGGCCATCTCACCGACTTCGGCCTCGACGTCGGCGCGTTCTGTCTGCGCTGGTTCCAGGACTACTACGGCATCGCCTACCCGGGTGACAAGGTCGACCTCGTGGCCTTGCCCGACTTCGCCGCTGGGGCTATGGAGAACGTCGGATGCATCACGTTCCGCGAGAGCCTGCTGCTCGTCGATCCGGCCACGAGCACGCAGGACGAGCGCCAACTCGTCGCCGACGTCGTGGCCCACGAACTCGCCCACATGTGGTTCGGTGACCTCGTCACGATGCGCTGGTGGAACGGAATCTGGCTCAACGAGGCGTTCGCCACGTTCATGGAGATCGCAGCCTGCGATGCCTATCGACCCGACTGGCAGCGTTGGACGGCATTCGGAGTCGAGCGCAGCGGCGCCTTCGAGACCGATTCGCTCGTCAGCACCCGGCCGGTCGAGTTCGAGGTCCGCTCCCCCGCCGACTGCGAAGGCATGTTCGACGTGCTCACGTACCAGAAGGGCGGTGCGCTGCTCCGGATGCTCGAGCAGTATCTCGGCGCCGAGCGCTTCCGTGCCGGTGTGAGCCACTACCTGCAGTTGCACAGCTACGCGAACACCGAGACCAACGACTTGTGGGATGCGATCGAAGCGACCAGCGGCGAGCCCGTCCGGCGAATCATGGACTCGTGGATCTGGCAGCCCGGCTATCCGATCGTGAGCGCATCGATGGTCGACGGTGCGCTCGAACTGCGACAGCAGCGGTTCAGCTTCGACGATGCGTCGATGGGCGACGTCCAACGGTGGGCCATACCGGTGCATGTCCGCGCCGGCGGCGAGACCATCACCCTGTTGCTCGACGATGCCGCTACGTCGGTGGCGTTGGACCCGGCGGCCGTCGAGGATCCGATCGTCGTCAACTCCGGTGGGCACGGCTTCTACCGTGTGGCGTACAGCGACGAGTTGCGGGCACGGCTCGACTCGACCACGATCGCGTCGCTCGACACGCTCGAGCGCTACAACCTCGTCGACGACGCCTGGGCTGCAACCGTTGCCGGGCGGATGTCGGCGCCGGAGTTGCTCGACTTCCTCAGCGCCTTCGGTGACGAGCGCGAGCACTCGGTGTGGCAGGCGATCGCGATCGCACTCAAAGGGCTCAGCCGCCTGCTCGACGACGGTCCGGAGCGCGAAGCGTTCCAGGCGAACGTGCGCACGCTCGCTTCACCGACGCTGTGCGCGCTCGGCGACCCGACCGACAGCGAGGGCGATCTCACCAGCAAACTACGCGGACTGCTCGTGCAACTCGTCGGCGTCATCGGCGACGACGTGGGTGTGCAGTCGCGTTGTCGCGAGTGGTTCGACGTGGCCAGTGCGGACCCGACGGCAGTCGATCCGGAGTTGATCTCCGCCGCCACCAGCGTCATCGCTGCGACCGGTGACGCCAACACCTACGAACAGCTGAAGAATCGCTTCCTGACGGCCACCACCCCCCAGGAACAGCTCCGCCATCTCTACGCGCTGGCAGAGTTCGGCGACGAGGCGTTGCTGCTGGCGACATGCGAATTCGCCATGTCGTCGGATGTCCGCACTCAGAACGCTCCGTTCCTGCTGCGGGCGGCCATTGCCAACCGGCGCCACGGCCCTGCGGCGTGGGCGTTCCTGCGCGATCGGTGGGATGAGGCGCTCGCCCGCTTCCCCGGCAACACGATCGTGCGCATGGTCGACTCGGTGAAGTTCCTGTCGACGCCGGACTTGGTCGACGACACGAGTTCCTTCTTCGCCGAGCATCCGATCGAGCAGGCGACCAAGACCCTCGAACAGATCCTCGAGCGCCAGCGGGTCAACACCCGTTTCCGCCTTCGCGAAGCCGAACGGTGGCAGCTCACGCACTGAGCGAGAACTGTCCGGACTGATCGTCATCCGGAATCCGGTGGGCACCGTAGAGATGGAAGACGGCGGGAACGTCCTGTCGTCCAAATCCGAAAGGACCATCCGATGAAGAAGATCCTCGCCGGAGCCGCCGCACTCGCTGCCACGCTCCTCGCTGTTCCCGCGGGAACCTCGGGCGCCCAGGAGTCCGCCGACATCATGCTGCTCCACGGCATCCCCGGGATCCCGGTCGACGTGGCCGTCGATGGTGCCGTCGTCGTCCCCGGCTTCGAGCCGGGCGACATGCAGGACCTGAGCTCATTCGCCGGCCAGACGCTGACCAACCTCGAGGTCCGTCCGGCGGGAACCGAGGACGTCGCCATCGGCCCGGTGGCCAGCTTCGACGTGCCCGCGTCCGGCAGTTGGACCGTGGTGGCGCACCTCGACGCCGAGGGGACGCCCACGCTCACTCCGTTCGAGAACGACACCTCGGCGGCCGCTGAGGGTCAGGGTCGCCTCACCGTGCGCCACACCGCTGCGGCACCGGCGGTCGACATCGTGCTCGGCGATGCCCGTCCGGTCGAGAACCTCTCGAACCCGAATGAAGCCAGCCTCGACGTTCCTGCCGGTGAGATCGCCGGTGCCCAGATCGCGCCGACCGGCGCCGATCCGATCGCCGACGTGCCGACCGTGTCGGTCGTCGCCGGTGAGAACCTGATCGTGTACGCCGTCGGCTCGCTCGCCGACGAGACCTTCACCTTCTACACCCAGACCGTGGCGCTCGCCGCCACCGAGGGCGGCAGCGGCGACGGCACCCCGGCTCCCACCGAGGTCAACACCGGTGGTGAACTGGGTGCGAGCTCGAGCTCGTCGGTGGCACTGTTCGCCGCCGCTGCGGGCCTGTTCGCACTGGCCGGCGGGGCGCTCGTGCTCCGTCGTCGCACGGTTGACGTCTGAGACGGTCGACGTCTGACACCTCCACGCCTGACACCCCCACCGTCAGCGCTTCGACCACACTGATCACGTGACCGACCGCCCCACCTCCCCCTTCCGCTCGGGGCGGTCGACACGTGATGTGGGGCTCTCGGGCCTCACGGTCCTCATCGTCGCCGCACTCCTCGCAGGTGCCGGACTGGCAGTCGCCGGTCTCGTCGCCCGAGGGGGCGGCGACGACGTCGTTCTGGAAGCCGACGATGTCGTCGCCGACGTGACACCGTCGACAGTGCCGCCGCTGAATGATGCAACGAGTGGCGCAGGCGACAGTGCGTCGGGCGACGGGGTCCCTTAAACTCTTCACCAACTTACTCCACGATTCGCCGCAGAGCAAGTCAGGAATTACCCGACTA
>JBGTCW010000141.1:0-10450 GCA_041748635.1 Ilumatobacteraceae bacterium
ACGACGTGACGTTCCCACGACTCGTCGGCGAGTTGCGTGTCGACGAACACCGACGCGCCGATGACGTGGATGTAGCGGTGGCCGCCGGAATGGTCGGTCGGCTCGACGTTCAGCGCCGCGTAGAGATCGGCCGAGTTGGGCACACCGTGGGGCGAGGGCATGGCGGGGCTCATCGGCTGCATGCGTAGCACGCTCCCCACCGGCGGTCCCGTACGGTGACGTCATGGACCCCGAACTCCACCCCGACGTCGTCGTGCTCGCACCGCTACTCGGGACGTGGGAGGGATCCGGCGTCGGTGAGTACCCGACGATCGACGGCTTCGCCTACCTCGAGTCGATCACGTTCACGCACGTCGGCAAGCCGTTCGTGGCGTACACCCAACGCACCAGGCACCCGGACACCGGCCTGCCGATGCACGCCGAGGCCGGCTACCTCCGAGTGCCGGTGCCCGGCAGCATCGAGATCGTGATGGCGCAACCCACCGGCCTCACCGAGATCTACCTCGGAGCCGTCGTGGGCGGCGGGGCGGGAGGCGATTCGCCGCTCGTGATCGACGTGCGATCCACCGCGATCGGATCGACGCCCAGCGCGAAGGAGGTCACGGTGACCGAGCGGACGATCTCGGTGAGCGGCGACGTCCTCCACTCCACCTTCCGCATGGCGGCCGTGGGACAACCGCTGCAGCACCACCTGGCCGCCACGCTCCGGAAGATCTGAACCCGGAGGGCCCGAGCCACGTGTCGGGACTGAATGTCGCCGGGTCGGGAATACCTGCGCGTGTGACGAGCTTGCGCGTTTCACGCGATAGATTCCCCCGTGCACATCTGAAGGGGAGTATCCCCCGAGGTCCGTCGTCAACACGCCACTCTCGCAGTGGTCGGCGCGACCAGCTCCTCATGGAGCGGAGAGACCTTCAGCGAACCCTCCACCGTTTGCTGAAAGCGTCATGACCTCCAACACTTCGGACACCACCCTCGAGATCGACCCGTCTCCGTCCAACACCGACTGGCACCGCCGCAGCATCGAGGCGGTGCTCGCCGAGTTCGACTCGTCGCTCGACGGTCTCGCCGACTCCGAGATCGAGCGCCGACGTGCCGAGTACGGGACGAACGAGCTCCAGGAGTCGGCAGCGACGAGCAAACTCGCCATCGTCTGGGGCCAGATCTCCTCGGTGATGGTGCTGATCCTCATCGGCGCCGCCGTGCTCTCGCTGCTGCTCGGCAAGTTCCTCGAGGCCGGGGCGATCGGGGCGATCGTCGTGCTGTTCACCGCCCTGGGCTTCTTCCAGGAGTACCGCGCCGAGCAGGCGATTGCAGCGCTCCGACGTATGGCAGTGCCGTCTGCGCGTGTCACTCGCGGCGACCGTATGACGTCGGTCCCCGTCGGCGAACTCGTGCCGGGCGACATCGTGCACCTCGACGCCGGCACCGTGGTGCCCGCCGACCTCCGTCTCGTCGAGGTGGCGAGCCTGCGGATCGAGGAAGCCACACTGACCGGAGAGTCGGAGCCGATCGACAAGCAGACCGATGCCGTCGACCGGGACGATCTCGCCCTCGGCGACCGTCTGTGCATGGCGTACTCGGGCACGCAGGTCGCGGCAGGACGCGGGCAGGGCGTGGTGGTGGCCACCGGGATGAGCACCGAGCTCGGCCGCATCGCCACCCTGCTGCAGGGCGTCGAGTCGGAACAGACCCCGCTGCAGCAACGTCTCGACCGGGTGGGCAAGCAGCTCGCGCTGCTCGGCGTCGTCGTGGCGCTCGCCGTGGTGGTGATGGGAGCGCTCGCCGGGGAAACCGCCACCGACCTCGTGCTGACCGCGATCAGCGTCGCGGTCGCCGTGATCCCCGAGGGTCTCCCTGCGGTGGTGACGTTCACCCTGGCCATCGGCTCGCAGCGGATGCTGAAGCGTCAGGCGTTGATTCGCAAGCTCCCCGCGGTCGAGACCCTCGGGTCGGTCACGGTGATCTGCTCCGACAAGACCGGCACGCTCACCCAGAACCGCATGACGGTGACCGTGCTCGACGTGGCTGGTCACCAGATCCGTCTCGACTCCGACGCCGCTGCGTCGGTCGAGGCATCGCCGGACTCGGCCACCGTGGCGCTCGTGGCCGGTGTGTTGTGCAATGACGGCGCCGGCGACGTCGACGACGAGGGCAACCAGGTCTGGCACGGCGATCCCACCGAGACTGCTCTGTTGCAGGCCGCCGCCGATGCCGGCCTCGACGTGCAGTCGCTGCGCGACCGCATCCCTCGCGTGGGCGAGCAGCCGTTCGACTCGACGCGCAAGCGCATGAGCACGATCCACGACTCGCTCGGCGGGCGCATCCCCGAACTCGCCGAGCTGCCCCAGGACGTCGCACTGGCCTTCGTGAAGGGCGCCGTCGACGGACTGCTCGGACACGCGACCGCTGTGTGGAACGACGGGGCGGCAGTCGAACTCGACGACGACTGGCGGACCCGGATCTCGAGCGCCAACGATGCGCTCGCAGCATCGGGCATGCGGGTCCTCGGTCTCGCGTTCCACTCGATGACAACCAGCGAGGACGATCCTGAGTCCGAACTCGTGCTGCTCGGCCTCGTCGGCATCATCGACCCACCCCGGACCGAGGTACGCGACGCGGTGGCCGTCTGCCGCGAGGCCGGCATCCGTCCCGTCATGATCACGGGCGACCACCCGTTGACCGCGCTGGCGATCGCCAGCGACCTCGGCATCAGCGACAGCGACCGAGTGCTCATCGGCGCCGACCTCGACCATCTCGACGACGACGCGTTCGCCGCGGCGGTACGCGACGTGTCGGTGTTCGCCCGCGTGTCACCGGAACACAAGCTGCGCATCGTCGGGGCCCTGCAGGCGCAGAACCAGGTGGTGGCGATGACCGGTGACGGTGTCAACGATGCGCCGGCGCTGAAGCGAGCCGACATCGGTGTGGCGATGGGCATCACCGGCACCGACGTGTCGAAGGAAGCCGCCGACATGGTGCTGCGCGACGACAACTTTGCGACCATCGTCGCCGCCGTCGAAGAGGGCCGGGTGATCTACGACAACCTGCGCCGGTTCGTGAGCTTCGCCGTGGCGGGCAATCTCGGCAAGATCATCGTGATGCTCGGCTGGCCGATCCCGTTCCTCGTGTCGGGGTCGGACGGTGGCACGGCGATTGCGTTCCTCCCGCTGCAGTTGCTCTGGTTGAACCTGATGACCGATGGTCTGCTCGGGCTGTCGATGGGAGTCGAACCGGCCGAAAAGCGGGTGATGCAGCGTCCGCCGCACTCGCCGTCGGACGGTTTGTGGGCCAACGGGCTGGGCCGACGAACCGTGTGGGTCGGCACGGTGATCGGCGCCGTGACGATCGGTCTCGGCTTCGCGTACTACGCCGCCGATCTCGAGCAGTGGCAGACGATCATGTTCACGACGTTGGCGTTCATGCAGATCGGCCAGGCGTTCGCGACTCGCTCGTCGACCGAGTCGCTCCGCGAGATCGGTTGGCGCACCAACCCGGTGATGCTCGGCATCGCCGGACTCGTCGCCGGGCTCCAACTGCTGGCCGTGTACACACCGCTGCGGGACTTTCTCGACCTCTACACGCTCTCGATGGCGGACCTCGCCGTGTGTGTCGGAGCGGGGGTCGGCTTGCTGGCGCTCGTCGAGGCCGTCAAGTGGTACCACCGCCGCTGAGCTTGTCGGCGAACCAGTGAAGGATGATCTCGGCGCGTTGGACCCGATGGATCGGCGAGCCCGATCGCGAGAGCTCGTGGTTCTCGCCGGGGAAGCGATAGAAGTCGACGTCCTTGCCGAGCAACCTCAGCGCGACCCACAGCTCCTCGGCTTGGACGATGGGGCAGCGCCAGTCCTTCTCGGAGTGGATGATCAGCATCGGCGCAGCGATGTCTCGGACCGCTTCGATCGGCGAGATCCGCAGGTACTCGTCGGGCAGTTCGAGGTGGGTGCTGCCATGGAAGTCGGAGAACCCCGTGGAGATGTCGGACGACCATTCCATCGACGTGGCGTTGTTCACCGCCCGCTCGGAACAGAAGGCCTGAAAGCGACTGCCGTGGTGGCCAGCGAGCCAGGTCGCCATCCAACCGCCGTAGCTGCCGCCGAGCATTCCGACGCGGTCGCGGTCGCAGAAGTCGTAGCGCTCCAGTGCGGTGTCGATGATGGCCAGGACGTCATCGACGTCGACGGTGCCCCAGCCGTTGCCGGGCGCCTCCGGATGGGTCGCGCCCATGATGGCCTGACCCCACCCGGTGTGGCGTCCGGAACTGCCTCGGGGATTGCCGAGCACGACCACGAACCCGGCGGCGGCCTGCATCTGGAACTCGTCGAAGTAGTAGTCGCCGTACTGGGTGTGGGGTCCGCCGTGGACGTTGAGTAGCACGGGATACCGCTGCGTCGGATCGAAGCCGTTGGGGCGCATGATCCAGGCGTCGATCTCGTCGGTGCCGTCAACGGTCGGTGCGGTGAACTTCTCCCAGCCGAGCGATCGGCTGGCGATGAGATCCCCGAGTTTCGTGCGTTGCTCGTCGTCGACGAACAGCTCAGCGGTCCGTTCGGCCGTCGTGCGTACCGTTGCCAGCGTGCCGCCGGCGGCATCGAAACTCGCCACCGTCAGCGCCCCGGCGGTCAGCGCGACCGGCTCCGACGAGCCGTCGACGGTCATCTGATGGAGATGTGTCTCGCCCCGGTCCTCGGCCACGGCGAGGACGTGTTCGTTCGACGTCCAGACCGGTGGTTGCGATCCGCTCGTCGTCTCGAACGTGCGGTCGAGACCGGCACTCACCCAGCGGATCTCGCCATGCGGAGTATCGGATGCATCGACGGGCAAGATGCCGATGCGTGCGTTCTGCGGGTAGGTGCGTGCATCCGGGGAACCGATGAACGCAACGAGCGCTCCGTCCGGCGACACCGACGGCGATCCGTAGTTCCCGTCGTGCGCGGTGAGACAGCGGACGTCGGTGGCCCCACTGCCGGGTCTGTCGTCGACGTCGGACGGGAGCGACACGATGTACAGGTCGCTCGCGTGGTCGAGATCCCACGTGTCGTGGCGTTGGGCCGACGTGACGATGCCACTCGAGTCGGCGAGCCACGCAACGCCGTCGTGTTGGAACTCGCCCGGGGTCAGGTTGCGCGGCTGGCCGGTCCCGTCAGCGGCGACCACGTAGAGGTGCTTCGGTCGATCGGCAATCCAGTCCTCACCGTTCAGACGACTGAAGAAGCGCTCGATCTTGCGCGGCGCTTGCCACGACTCGTCCTTGGCGTCGTAGCGCTCGTGGCGGGTCCGGCTGGTGAAGGCGAACCATCGACCATCCGGCGACCATGAGACGTCGCTGAGGCCGTCAGGCATCGCGCAGATCGTCCGCCGTTCGCCCGGCGCGTCGATCGGCAGCACGTCGAGGGTCGAATCACCCTGCTTCTCACCGCGCCGAGACGTGAACGCCAGGAACCGGCCGTCGGGCGACCACGCCGGGTTGGCGTCGTGCTCGCCGGCACTCACCGGCACATCGTCGAGCCAGATTCGCGACGTCGTCGTGTTCTGTGCGAGATCGGTCGTCGCTACGACGAACGCAACATGATCGCCGTTCGGTGACACTGCGGGTTGGTCGACCGAGTTGCGACCGTCGATCAGTCGCTCGGCGATCTGGCGATGTGGTGATGGCGTGGTGTCCATGTCGAGCGACGGTACCCCGCCGCTCGACCGTCACTCGGCGAGGCCGACTGGTTGGTCGTCGATGATCTGGTCGAGGTACTCCGACATGCCGTAGCCGACGCGTCCTTCGAACTCGCCCGAGTGGATGGTCCACTTCGTGTACGCCTCGGAGATGCGGGTCTGCAGCCACTCGCCGTCGGGGGTCTGGCGCCGGTTGCGCAACGGGATCAGGTTGAGCGCCTCGCCAGTGAACGCCCACTTCCGATCGCTACGACTCGAACTGATCGTTCCCTCGATCCGATCGTGGTAGTGCTCGTCGCCGCGCGTTTCGGTGGTGATCCGGACGTCGTCGCAGAGGTGCATCACGCCGTTCTCCCACACGAAGCCACCTCGCGAACCCTCGCTGTCGCGCTTGGCCACGCGGCTCGCCATGAATCCGAAGTTCTCGTCGACGTTCACGGTCAGCCAGCGGTAGTACCACGGCGCCTGCCAGAAGCGGGGGCCCCACGAGTGGTCGCGCAGCCCGAAGCCGTCGATCTGCCACTCGCGTTCGCCGACCCGGATCGTGCCCCGAGCGTCGACGAGCTGTTCGTAGTGGCCCTTCGCGAACTCCTCGCCCGGCTTCTCGTGCGGCTCGTCCGGTTCCCCTCCGAACATGCTCGGCCGACCCTGTCCGGTGAACGTGAGGTGCACCTCGGCCTCGGCGTACGGATTGTTCGTAAAGGCTTCTTTCGGGTTGGCCATCTGTTCGGGCTCGTCGAGCACGACGACCTTGCCGGCGTAGTCGATACGCAGTTCCTCGAACGGTGTCACCATCGTCCAGGTCAGGCCGGCGGCGTCGAGGGCGTCGTTGTTCTCGATCGCCGGGCGCTTGAACATGAACGCAACCTGGCGGCTGCCGCCGTCGTCAGCGGGCGGCAGGTAGAGGCAGACGGTCATCTCGGCGGTGCCCTCGTTCGCCCGGTTGCCCATCCGGAACCAGCCGCCGACACCCTGCTTCGGATCGAAGGCGTTGATGTACATGCTCTCGTTGAAGTTCGGCTCGGGGCCGAGTTCGTGCATGTATTCGTCGGATTCGTCGAGACGTACGGCCATGTCGGTGACGGTAGGAGACGTGCGGTGCGGCCATCGGATCGGAGCGCGACGTGCCGTCGCCACTACCGTCTCGATCGGACGTCGACTCGACGAGCCGGAAACGAGGGGAACGCCATGAGCATCACCGACGACGACCTGGAGACGACCACCTCCGCAATCGCGAAATTGGAGGGCGTGCATCCGTCGCCTGACCTCGGGGAGTTCAACGCTCGCAAGCTCACATTCGGGCCGGACAAGGCGATGATCGGGCCGGTCGCCCATCTCGCCGCCGAGCGCATCAGGCTCACTGCGCTCGAGTGGGAACACTTCGAGGTGCGCCAGGTCGGTGCCACGCTCGGCGGCATCGTGAAGGGTCTCGACCTGTCGCAGCCGCTCGCCGACGACGTGTTCGAGGAACTCGCCCGCGCCTGGTGCGACTACAAGGTGCTGTTCTTCCGCGATCAGGTGCTCACCGCCGAACAACACATCGCCTTTGCCCGTCGGTTCGGCGAACTCGAGATCCATCCGTTCCTGCGCAACAACGACGAGCTTCCCGAGTTGGTGCGCTTTGCGAAGGATGCCGACACCGGCGGCTATGAGAACGGTTGGCACCACGACGTCACGTGGCGTGAGGTTCCCTCGAAGGGGGCCGTCCTGCGGGCGCTCGAAGTGCCCGAGACCGGTGGCGACACGCTGTTCTGCGACATGAACGCTGCGTACGAAGGTTTGTCGGACGAGCTGAAGGACCGCATCGAGGGGCTCGTCGCCGAGCACGACTACATGCAGGCGTTCGGCCACACGACCACCGGCGCCGACGCCGATGCCTTGCGCGAGAAGTACCCCATCGTCGAACATCCGGTCGTGATCCGCCACCCGGTGTCGGGTCACCGACTGCTGTACGTCAACCGGTTCTTCACGTCACGGATCGTCGGACTCGACCCCGCAGAATCCGACGAGCTCCTCGTCACGTTGTTCGCCCAAGCCAACACGCTCGAGTACCACTGCCGATTCCATTGGAAGCCGAACTCGATCGCGATGTGGGACAACCTCGCGGTGCAGCACTACGCGTCGAGCGACTACTGGCCCGATGTTCGCGTCATGGAACGCGCCAGCATCATCGGCGTCCGTCCCACGTCCTGACCCTCCGCCCCTCCGCCCGCTCGGTCCGGTTCGGTGCCGCGATGAGCGAACGGTGCCGTATCTGCTGGTTTCGCTCATCGCTGGGGTCGGGTTGGCGGGTTCGAGCCCGGGTCGCTCGCGTCGAACATCTCGAGTTGTTCCCAAGTGACCGCGACGTCGCTGACAACGCACCAGCGCAGTCGCCCCCGCGATCCCGGCCGTCGGATCTCGACCCGCTCGGCGCGCAAGGATCGAGCCGAACCATCGGGATCGCGAATGCCGATGCTGCCGTCGTACTCGATGCCCACCACACGGCCAACGATCCAGCGACCCTTGTCGCTGCGCCGGAACCGGACCGGCTCACCCATCCGCAGTCCGAGCCGGGCGAGGGATTGTGGCGACCGGTGCATGACGACGGTTCGTCGACCGGTCAGGCGCCGATGGTCCAGCGCTGCAACTTGCGCATCCCGCCGAGCCACCGCTCGGGATCGGTGGCCTTGAGGGCCATGTAGTCGGCGACTTCGGGGTGGGGGAGCACGAAGAACCGTTCGGCCTCGATTGCGTCAGCGGTCTCGCGAGCGACGTCGGCAGGTTCCAGCACGACACCGGCCGCCTTGACCACGTTGCTGCCGCTCACTGCGTCGTCGCCTGCGTGCAGCATCGCAGTGTTGACGCCCTGTGGGCACAGGCACGTCACCTTCACCCCGGCGTCGCCGTAGGTCACGGCCATGTATTCGGCGAACGCGACGGCTGCTCGTTTCGTGAGCGTGTAGGGCCCGGAACCGATCTGCATCAGCACGCCGGCTGCCGATGCCGTCGAGCAGAAGTAGCCCTCACCGCGTTCGAGCCAATCCGGGAGCAGGTACTTGGCAGCCCACCGGTGCGCGTGGACGTTCACGGCGAACGCGAGATCCCAGTCGTCCTCGGGTGTCTCGACCACGCCGCGTCCGGTTCCCACTCCGGCGTTACAGAAGAACAGATCGATCGACCCCAGTGCGCTGCGGGCCTCGTCGACGAGGGCCGCATTGCCAGCCTCGGTGCTGACGTCGGCGCCGATCGCGACGCCTCGATCGAGCGACGCCGCCACGTCCTCGGCGCCAGCGAGATCGGCCACGACGAGGTTCGCTCCACGGCTGTGGAACTCGCGGGCCAGCGCCGCGCCGATACCCCGTCCGGCTCCGGTGACCACGACGTTGCGTCCGGTGAAGTCCATCGGGTCATCGTAGGGCGGTGATCCGATGGGTCAGGAACCCGTCCGGCACTGCCGCGCGAGGTGTGAACGTTGTGTGACACCTTGCTCATCTCGACGCAGGTGCGTGTACGCAGCACGCGTGGCGGGTACCGTGTCAACCAATGACTGATGAGCGCATCGACACCAACAACGAGGCCGTGATCATTGAAGCCCTGAGCGTCATCGACGGCGCCCTGGCCCGAATGATGCAGCGTGAACTCGTGTCGACGGGTGAGGTTGCCGATCTGTTGCTCGACGTGCGCACATTGCTCACGGCCGAGCCGGCCACCCTCGTCGAACCGGTCGTCACCACCGACGCCTGAGCGTTGCGGGTGGCGCGAGCGCTCCGACGCGCCACCGACCTTCGCCCCCGTCGTCGGACACCGAATCGGCTCAGGGAGCGAAGCGGCGCGCGAAGCGCCGACCGACGAGGCCGAGCACGGTGCCGAGAATCGCGCCGGCCGCAACGTCGGACCCGTGGTGGATGCGGACGTAGGCCCGGCTGATCCCGACGATTGCGGCGACCTTCCACCAGATCATCCCGACCTTCGGGCCGTCCCAACCCGACAGCACCATGGCGGCGAAGGCGGCGGAGCTGGCGTGACCAGACGGAAACGAGGACGTCGTTGGCTGACGTACCCGAAGTCGGTCGTCGCCGGTCTGGGTGGGGCGCTCCCGACGAAAGAGCCGTTTCACGCCCTGGTTCACGATCAGGCTCTCTGCGCCCAGCATGAGCGCGAGCAGGATCACTTGATCAGGGCGGCCCTTGACCGCCCCGCGCACGAGTCCGAGGCCATGCCAGATGAGCGAGAAGTCGCCCACGTGGCTGGCTGACGCAAAGATGCGATCGGCGATCGGGTTTCCACGGAGCTGTTCGAGGAGCGCGTCGATCCGTTCGTCGATGGCGTCGACCGTGGGGCCGAATTGGCTCTGACCCGGGACGACCGGGATCGGGACTTCTTCGATCGGCTCGGGTCGGCTGTGCCCGGCCAGTGGCGCGCCGCTCATGCAGTGCCGGCCGCCACCGGGCTGCCGATCAGCGACTCGTAGACCGCACGAGATTCGGTGGCAGCGAGTGACGGGTCGCCCCCGAACGCGGGGCACCACTGCTTGAACGAACACCAGTCGCACAGCTTGCTCTGGCGCGGTCGGAAGTCGCCGGCGATGCATGCCCGCTCGACGGCCGACCACACGGCGGTCGTGCGAGTGGTGATGAACTTCACCGACTGCGCCGACGGCACGGTCTCGATGGTCTCGCCGGAAGCGAGGTACATCAGTCGGATCTTGGCCGGCCGCTTGCCGAACACGGCCTCGCACAGGAACGAGTAGAAGTGCACGCCGGCGAGGCTCTTCTGTTCGAAGTTGCCCGACGGCGCCCGA
>JBGTCW010000142.1:0-6574 GCA_041748635.1 Ilumatobacteraceae bacterium
GTCGGTGGCGAGGTCGGACACGGGAATCACGATCTGCTCACCTCGGAACGCGTTGACCGACGTGGACGACCCGACCGGCGCCTGGTTGACGTCGATCGTGATCTGGCCGTTCGCCCGCAGGCGACACGAGTTGACCACCGAGTAGCCGATCGTGACGTTGCCGTTCTCCCCGACCGGCGGCGTGTACACCCCGTCGACGAACCCGATCGGCCCGATCACGTCGACGATGGATCCGTTCGATCCGAATGCGCTCAGGTCGACGGCGATCGGCTGCCGGTAGCCGGTCGTCAGGAATCCGTTGGCAGCGATCGGCGCCGACTCGGAGCATGGTCGCACCAAGATCCGCAGCGTGGCGGTGGCGACCAGTTCGCCGTCGCTGATCTGATACGTGATCGCGGCGGAGCCCGCGGCACCCGGAACCGCCGTGAACCTGATCGATCGGTTGGAGTCGAGCGACGACGAACCGATCGCCGAGTCGGGCCCGGAGACGATCGACAACGACAACGGATCCCCATCGGGATCACTGTCGTTGAGCAGCACCGCCACCGTGGTCGACCCGCCGTTCACGACCTCGGCGCTGTCATCACGGGCAACCGGCGCACGATTGAGTGGTTCCTGCACGGTCAGGATGATGCTCGAAGTCGCCGTGAGGCCGCCGCCATCGCGGATCGTGTAGGTCGCGACGACCTCGCCGACGAAGTTCGACGCGGCCGAGATCGTCACGACCGAACCAGCAAGCGACACCGTGGCGTCGCCGGACACACGGACCGCCGAGACGACCGAGAGCCCGCCCGGCGTGTTGTCGGGGTCGCTGTCGTTCGCCAGCACGTCGAACTGCTGCGGCGTGGCCGGGCCGAAGATCGTCGCCGCGTCCGGCACTGCGATCGGCGGTTCGTTCACTGGTTCGGTGATGCGGACCACGAGCCGGCCGAGCGAGACCGCACCCTCCGAGTCGGCGACCTGATAGTTGATCGTCGCGTTGCCGATCTCGTCGCCGGCGACGAACGTGATGATCCGACCGCTGCGCGTTGCTGTCCCCAGCACAGGCGCGGTCGACGACACCAACTCGAGGTCGGCATCGCTGCCGTCGGGATCCGTGTCGTTGGCCAACACGTCGATCGACCCGGTCTCGCCGACCTCGACCGACAACGAGTCGAGCGCGGCAACCGGGGCGAGGTTGGTGATCGCCGGCTCGCGCACCGACACCACGATCGAGGCCGAGGCGGTCAGAGCGAGTGCATTGGTGACCTCGTAGGTGCATCGGAACGCGCCGGAGCGACCGGGGGGCGGGTCGAAGCGCACCTTGCTGTCCGCGGTCACCGTCGCCTGACCACCCGACGGACAACCCGGGCGCCCGACGAGTGTGGGGCGGCCGCCGGACGGGTCACCGTCGTTGCGCAGCACGTCGATCGTGACGGGCACGTCGACGAACGTGAACGTGGAGTCGTCACGGGCGAACGGCGGTGCGGCCAGCGGTTCGGGCAGCACGGTGATGGCGACGTTGCCGACGACCTGGTGCCCATTGCCGTCGCTCACGGTGTAGGTGAAGCGAGCGGCCTCCTGGCCCTCCTCGTCGAGGAGGGCAGCCGGTGAGAACTGGATCTCGGTGCGGCTGAAGACGACCGCCCGACCCCGGCCTTCATCGGGCTGGGTCACCGAGACCACGGTGAGCGGGTCGCCGTCCGGATCGGTGTCGTTGCGCGTCACGTCGACGATCACCGATTGGCCGGTGACGACGTTTGCGCTGTCGGCGGTCACCACTGGCGGACGATTGGGTTCGACGTCGTCGATGACGCTCACCAGCACGTGACCCCGAACGACGTGGTCGTTGCCGTCGTCAACCGTGTAGACGAACGGGACGAGCGACGCGGCCCCGGCCCGCGCGGTGATCGCCAATTGATCGCCTTCGACCGACACGTCGATCCCCGCCGGGAGCGGCTCGATCACCGCGAGGGTCATCCGATCGCCGTCGGGATCCGAGTCGTTCACCAGGACGGGCAACTGCGTGGTCACGTTGCGTCGAAGCCGGACGGCGTCGGGGCGCACCACCGGCGGACGGTTCGGGTCACCCACGCGCGCCACCTCGACCTCGACGTCGACGTCGTCGCCGACCGCCCCGAGCGCATCCACGGGTCGATACGTGAAGCTCGCGGTTCCCTCGAACCCCTCGGTCGGCTCGAAGTGGAGGGCAGGCAGCCCGGAGGGGCCGATGGTTTCGGTCACCTCGCCGAGGGTCGACGCCCCGGCACCACGCGGCGGCGAGAACCCCCCGAGTCGCAGGGCGTCGCGTTCGGGATCGACGTCGTTGAGCAGCACGTCGACCGTGACCCCGACGCCGGGCCCGGTGTGCGCACTGTCTCGGACGCCGACCGGCGCCTTGTTCGTGGAGCCGGGCGACAGCAACTCGATGAACACAGATGCTGTCGCAGGGGTGCCGGCAGCGTCGACGATCGTGTACTCGAACCGGTCCACACCGACGTAGCCGGGATCTGCGGTGTAGACGACCGTCGTGGCCGTGCCGATGTCGACCGATCCGTGTCCCGCCGGTCCGACCGACTGCACCACGATGGCTTCGCCGTCGGGGTCGTAGTCGTTGAGCGTCACCTGGACCGGCACGGCGGCGCCCGATCGGGCCGTTACCTGATCGTCGATCGCCACCGGTGGATCATCGATGCCGTTGTCGTCGGGTTCGCGAACGTCGGGATCGCTGGCGGCGCTGTCTGCGGCACCCGATGTCGACTCGCCGGAGTTCCCGACCTCGACGATCGCGCCGTCATCGTCGAGCACCAGGATGCCTTGGTCGTTCTTGTTGATCGCCTGCAAGCCCCAGGGATTGACGGCCCAGACGAAATCGCCTGCGACATCGTCGACCCAGACGAGGTCGACGGTCGAACTCACGTTCAAGATCGCGTCAGGCGCCACCGAGGCGGGGACATCGTCGAGGATCTCTGCCGCTCGCCAGTCGAACCGCACCACCGAACTGGGTCCCCGTCGGACCACTGCGGCGGCCTGTCCGGCGATTGCGAGCAAATCGCCACCACCGAGGTCGAGCCCCACGATCGTCGCAGCCTCCTCGATGCCGTCGTCGGACACGCACCACAGCTGGTCGTCTGTCCCGACCCACCCGCAGCTGTTCGGGGGACCCGGAACCTGGGCGACGATCTCACTCGGATCCGCGCTGGTCTCGAGCGTCTGCCAGGAACCGTCGCCGAGTCGAACCCGCGAGCGGCTGACGTCGACGATCAGTGGGGCGTTGCCGACGAGCGACAGCAGTGCCTGCTCGTCGACGCCCAGTCGATTGCGCCGGGTGGCCGACGACGTCGTGCGAACCAGGTCTCCCCCGACGAGCGACCAGATTGCGCCGTCGGGCGCGACGTGGGTGGCGGTGCCACTCTCGACGGCGAACGAGACCGGATCACCCTCGGCCGGCATCACGATCGCCTCGTCATCGTCGGGGTTCACCACGACGAGGCCGGCTTGACCCACACCAGCGAGTGCCCGGCCGGAGCCGAGCGCCGAGAGGCCGAAGGGGGTGCCGAGGCGAAGCTCCACCGAGTCGATCCGTCGAGCCTCTGCCGTCGTGTCGTTGAGCATGAACGCCCCGAGGCGACCCTCGGCCACCGAAAGCTGCTCTCCCGGTGTGCCTGCGCCGAGGCTCGCAAGTGCTCGACCGCCGTAGCCGTCGACGAGCACGACGCGCCCCGACGGCTGATGTACGAACCATCCGGTGGCGCGTGCGGAGGCTGCGTCGATGGCCGGGAGACCGTCGGCGCGCACCACGACCATCACTGCGAACAGCGTCAGGACGGTCGCCGCGATCGCGGCGACCGACTGGCGCCAGGTCACGGTCGACAGAGTCACGAGGGCCTCAACAGTAAAGCGAGTGGCGGAGTCTCACGCCAGGTCATCGGCAGCTCGCCACCTGAAGTGAAGGCATCGTCAACAAATGTCAGTCGGCTGACGCGTCGCTGCGGCTCGGCGCAGGTCCGTAGTCTTGACAGCGATGGACATCGTCGTGCGCACCCCTCACGGTGACGCAGACATCTCGATCCTCGGGCACGACGCCTCGACCACGTTGGGCGACGTGGTCGGCGCCGTCACCGGTCAATCGGTGCCGCGCCTCGCGCGCGTCGACGATCGAACCGTCGACTGTGCGACGCAGCTCGATCAGGCCGGCCTCCTGGTCGGGTCCATCGTCACCACCGATCCTGCAATCGCCGAACCGGCTTCGTCGGCCGAGGTACACATCGTTCAGATTGCCGGCCACGGCGCAGGTAGCCGAACCCGACTCGGCCCGGGGCGATACCGCGTCGGGCCTGGCCGCCGAGTGCACAGCGACGAGCTGGCGTTCGGACCGGTGGAGCGCGCAGAGATCGACGTCGTCGTCGAGTCCACTGCAGCGGGGCTCCGCACCACCGTCGTTCCAGTGGGCGCCGACGTCGAGCTCGCCGGCGACCTGCTCAGCGCACCGACACCGTGGACGACCGAGATTGTCACGGTCGGCGCACGGGCGTTCTGCTTGGAGTCGCCGGCCACGCCGGATCTCCGGCCGGCGAACGGACTCCCGTCCGTAGCAGACGACCCCGGGCCGAGACCGGACCATGACGGCATCATTCCCTTCAGCCGGTCACCACGCCGTCGTGACGCCTCGCCGCGATGTCCCGTCGTCGATGCCGTCCGCGACGCCACGAGGCGAGCCTCCACGCTCTGGGAGCGGCGGCCCGATCACGCCGATGCATTCTCGCTGACGTTCGGAGTGCGGAACGACACGTCCGGGGCCGGCGTGCTGGAGCCGGCGTTCGTCGCGGTCGACTTGGCAGAGGGCGGTGGTGTCGCCGTCGTCGGCTCCGAGCGATTCCGATCTGCACTCGTTCGTTCCCTGATCATCGATGCGGTGACGCTCCACGGTCCCGCCGACCTCGACCTCGTGGTGCTGACGAGCCCCGACCGAATCGCCGAATGGGAGTGGGCGAAGTGGCTTCCTCATCTGCGCCACGGAGGTCGAGCGGCGATCTGGAGTTCGAGCCACGACATCGTCCGATGGGCGCAGGATCCGACCCATCGATCGCACCTGACGTTCGCCGTGCTCGACGATCCCTCGCTGTGGACTCGGCGCGACTCGCCGCTGAGTGCGCTGGTGACACGTCCTCCCGGCTCGCTGCGGTTGATCGCTGTGTGCGGCCAGGCGACCGACGCTCCCGCCGTCTGCACCTCGATGATCTCGGAGACGGCACCTGGCTTCGGCCGCCTTCAGAGCTTCACGAGCGATCCCGACGTCGACGACATACGGGTGGCGCTCACGGAGACGAACACGGCCGCTCGGGTCGCACGGGCGCTCGCGCCGCTCGACGACATCGAGGTGCCGACCTCGGCGCCCGCGGACGAACGACGCGACGACCGGCCAGTCGACATCCCATCCACCGACGACGTCACGGTGATCGTCGGATCCAGGCTGACCGATGCGTTCGACGTGGCCGCCACGTCCATCCTGGCGCAGTGCGCCGAACGGTCACCCGACGAGCTGTGGATCGCCCCGCTCGGGCTCGCCGAGAGCAACCGATCAGTGTTGTTCTGGTCGCTCCCTCACGCCACCGACCCACACGACGGCACCACCTCGATCGACGCTCGTCGGCTACTCGCTCGCGTGCGAGCCGTACTGGCCGACGCCCGGGGTCCCGATCGGATCCTCATCGTTCTCGAAGAGCGTCGACTGGCCGCGTCGTCCCTGGACAGAGCGCTGTTCGAGGCGCTCGCCGAAGGTGCTCGGGCGATCGCCGGGCTCTGCGTCCTCCTCATCACGGACCGACCGCGATCATCTGGCGACGTACCGGTTGCGGACACGACGATCGTCGTCGATCGCGGACACATCTCCGGCGACCATCGGCGAACTCCGGCTGGGCTCGAGCTGCGGTCGGCAGCCATCGGACGCCCACTGACGGTCCTCGAACGACGAATCGAGCAGCGCGCCGACGACGAGAGCGTGCCTGATCCCTCGTTCGGCAAGATCATCGAGCGACTGCGCCGCGAACAGACCGAGCAACCGGCGCTCGCCGACCCGCTTCGACGCACGGTGGTGCCGACGCCGCTGCCGACACACATCGACCTGGAGACACTGCTCATCGACACGCCGGGAGACGGGGTCCCGCTCGGACTCGTCGACGATCCGGCGACGGGTGGGCTGATGCCGCGATGGTGGACGCCGGGCGACGGGTCGGTGCTCGCTGTCGGGTCGCGGCGATCGGGCATCGAGCAGGTGCTGTCGACCGTCATGCTGGCCCTCGTCGATCGCTTCGCCCCGGACGACGTCCGACTGGTCGTGATCGAGCCGTCGGCGACTCGCCGCAGGGCGCTGCTCGATGGCGATCCCGCGCCGATGGTGCGCGCACCCGATCGCGCAGACGAGATCGAACAGACCATCGACGAGATCCACGCCGCCATCGACGCTGAGCGGCAACGCCGATCTGGTGTTGGCTCACCGCCGGACGACCCGCGACTCGTCGTCGTCATCGCCGACCTCGCCCAGCTCCGCGGTCCGAAGACCGACGGGGCGCTCGTCGAGCAGCTCGACGCTGCG
>JBGTCW010000143.1:0-1748 GCA_041748635.1 Ilumatobacteraceae bacterium
TCCGAACGATCATTAAGCAGGTGCATCTGAGCGCCGAGTCGAGGGGAGCCTCATGTCCACCACGGTCGCCGTCGCTGACGGCATCTTCTCCATCGATGACGGGCGGCCCACGCTGCTCGGCAGCCGGTGCACGAACTGCGGCAACCATATGTTCCCGCGTCAGCGAGGGTGCCCGAAGTGCATGTTCGACGAGCAGGAGGACGTCGAGCTCGCCACCTCCGGCACGCTGTGGACCTGGACCGTGCAGGCGTTCCCGCCCAAGTCACCCCCGTACCTCGGACCGGCCGGTGACGACTTCGTCCCGTACGGCGTCGGCTACGTCGAACTGCCCGGTCAGCTCCGCGTCGAGGCTCGCCTCACCGAGTCCGACCCCACCAAGCTCGTGATCGGCATGGAGATGGAGCTCGTACTCGAGCCGCTCGGTGTCGACGACGACGGCAACCAGGTCGTCACCTACGCATTCGCCCCCACACAGCCCGCGACCACCGAAGGAGCAACGTCATGAGCAAGGTCGCCATCGTCGGCATCGGGATGCACGAGTTCGGCCGCACCGACGGTGTCTCGGGCATGGACCAGGGCGTCATCGCCGTGCGTCGCGCACTGGCCGACTGCGGCAAGCAGTGGTCCGACATGCAGTTCGCGGTCGGCGGATCGATGGACGGCGGCGCCGCCGACACCATGGTCAGCCGCATTGGCCTCACCGGCCTGCCGTTCACCAACGTGCTCAACGGCTGCGCCACCGGCGGCACCGCGCTCGCCCAGGCGGTCAACACCATCGAGTCGGGAGCGGCCGAGGTCGGCATCGCGATCGGCTTCGACAAGCACGAGCCCGGCGCGTTCCGCATCCGGGGCCCGCGCGGCAAGGACTGGTACGGCGGCTCGGGTCTCGCGCTCACCACGCAGTTCTTCGGCATGAAGATCACCCGCTACATGCACGACTACGGCATCACCCAGCAGTCGCTCGCCCGCGTCGCATCGAAGGCCTTCCGTAACGGCTCTATCAACCCGATGGCGTGGCGGCGCAAGCCGCTGAGCGAGCAGGAGGTGCTCGACTCGCTGATGCTGTCGTACCCGCTCACGCAGTACATGTTCTGCTCGCCCGGCGAGGGTGGCG
The DNA here is from genome assembly GCA_041748635.1 of Ilumatobacteraceae bacterium. Lineage (GTDB taxonomy): Bacteria > Actinomycetota > Acidimicrobiia > Acidimicrobiales > Ilumatobacteraceae > Sva-07. The sequence goes on from JBGTCW010000143.1 coordinate 1,115, forward strand.
TGGCGATGATCGTGTGCAGCGCCGACAAGGCCAAGGAGTACACCGACCGTCCCGTGTACCTGCAGGCGGCCGCCGTGCGCACCCGCAAGTTCGGATCGTTCGAGGTGCTCGCACCGTCGATCTCGATCGAGCACGACCCGGGCCCCACGAGCGCCGCCTCGAAGACTGCGTTCGAGATGGCCGGCATCGGACCCGAGGACGTCGACGTCGCCCAGCTGCAGGACACCGAGGCCGGCGCCGAGATCATGCACATGGCCGAGAACGGCTTCTGCGAGCACGGCGAGCAGGAACACATGCTCGCCAACGGCGAGACCGAGATCAACGGCCGCCTGCCCGTCAACACCGACGGCGGCTGCCTCGCCAACGGTGAGCCGATCGGTGCGTCCGGGCTCCGCCAGGTCTACGAGAACGTGCTGCAGCTTCGCGGCGACGCCGGCGAGCGTCAGGTCCCCAACGAGCCGAAGGTCGCCTACACCCACGTGTACGGTGCGCCAGGTATCTCCGGCGTCACCATCCTCAGCCGCTGAACGCCCACTTCATCCGCACGCCGACCCGACAGACAGGAACCCATGGAACTCTCGACCGAGGTGCAGATGGATCTGCACCGGCGCATGGTGCGCATCCGTCTCTTCGA
>JBGTCW010000144.1:0-3029 GCA_041748635.1 Ilumatobacteraceae bacterium
ATCGAGGGCGAGATGGGCGACACCCACGTCGGTCTGCAGGCTCGGTTGATGAGCCAGGCGTTGCGCAAGCTCACGGGCAACCTCAGCAAGACCGGCACGATCTGCATCTTCATCAATCAGCTCCGCGAGAAAATCGGGGTGATGTTCGGGTCTCCCGAGACCACGCCGGGTGGGCGCGCGCTGAAGTTCTACTCGTCGGTGCGCCTCGACATCCGCCGGATCGAGTCGCTGAAGGACGGCGCCGAGGTCGTTGGCAACCGCACCCGGGTCAAGGTGGTCAAGAACAAGGTGTCGCCGCCGTTCCGCCAGGCCGAGTTCGACATCATGTACGGCCAGGGAATCAGCCGTGAAGGCTCGTTGATCGACCTGTCGGTCGATCTCGGCATCGTGAAGAAGTCCGGTGCCTGGTTCACCTACGAGGGCGAACAGCTCGGCCAGGGCCGAGAGAAGGCCAAGGAGTATCTCAAGCAGAACCCCGAGGTGATGATGGAGATCAGCGACAAGGTGCTGACCGCCGCCGGGCTCAAGCCGTCCGACGACGAGCCGGTGGTCGCCGATGTCGCCGACCTTGCCGAGGAGTTCAGCGACGCCGACGACGCTCCGATCGATCTCGGCTGATCTCGGCTGATCTCGGCCGACTCCGGCTGACTTCGGTCACCGCGACGGGGACTGCAGCGGACGGGTTCGGTCATGATGGACATTCGCCAGAGGAGGATCTCATGACCGTTCCCAACCGCATCTCGATCGTCACGCTCGGTGTCGCCGACCTGGCACGCTCGACCGCGTTCTACGAGTCACTCGGCTGGACGAACTCGGCCACCGTGCCCTCGATCTCGTTCTTCGAGATGCAGGGCTCGGTGCTCGGTCTCTACGAGTCGTCAGCCCTGGCTGACGACGCCAAGGTGCCTGCGGAGGGTTCTGGATTCCGTGGCGTCACGCTGGCGATGAACCTGGCATCGTCCGCTGAGGTCGACTCGGTGTTCGCCGAGTGGGTCGCCGCTGGCGCAACCGCGCAGGTCGAGCCGCATGAGGCGTTCTGGGGCGGCTACTCGTCGTACATCGCCGATCCCGACGGGCACCTGTGGGAGATCGCCCACAACCCGTACGCCACGATCGATGCCGATGGCCGCCTCGTCATGGGCGGCGGCTGAGCGTGAGCGAGCGCGGGTCGCTCAGGCGTTGAACTCGTAGCCGCCCGGCTTGAAGATCATCAGGTACAGCGACACCACCAGGATCAGGTGCGTGATGCCGATACCGGCAGCCATGATCTTGCGGGTGTCGTCGCTCGGATCGGCCAGCGCCGGCTTGATCATGAACCAACTCACCGCGAGCGCTATCAGCCACAGCAGGATGGTCGACGTCACGAAGGGCGTGCCGGCGAGGCTGATCTTGCCGACGCCGGCCATGCCCATGCCGGCGACCCACAGCACCACCAGCGCCGGGAACACGAGGCGCATGTGCAAGCGGGCGACCTCGGCGGTCTGGCCCGCTCGCTGCAGCCGCGGGTACAAGAACAGCGGACCGAACGCGGCGATCGCCGCCAGCACGTGAACGAAGTAGAGGATCCGGTACAGGTCGTTGTTCTCGGGAACGAGGATGGCAAGCACGAGTCGGCACGATACCGACAGCCGCGTCGCAGCCCGCCGTCCACCTGCGCCAGTAGCCTTCGACGCCATGTCTCGCAGCTACATCGTTCGCACCTATGGGTGTCAGATGAACGAACACGACTCCGAGCGCATTGCGGGCCTGCTCGAAGCAGATGGGCTCGTGCCCGCCGAGACCGAAGCCGACGCCGACGTCGTGGTGCTCAACACGTGCTGCATCCGCGAGAACGCCGACAACAAGCTCTACGGAAACCTCGGTCACCTCAAGACGTGGAAGAGCGAGCGAGCGGACCGCCAGATCGTCGTCTCGGGCTGCCTCGCCCAGAAGGACCAGGATCTCGTGGCCAAGCGCGCCGGGCACGTCGACGTGGTCATGGGAACCCACAACGTGCATCGAGCGGCCGAACTCCTGGCCGAAGCCCGCACGGCGGATCGTCCGATCACCGAGATCCTCACCGCAGCGGTGATCGACGACCAAGCGATGTTCCCGTCAGCGCTCCCGGCCCGGCGCGAAACGTCGTACAACGCGTGGGTGACCATCCAGATCGGCTGCGACAACAACTGTGCCTTCTGCATCGTCCCGTCGGTCCGCGGTACCGAGATCAGCCGGCCGTACGACGAGATCCTCGCCGAGATCGCCGAGCTCGGCGAGCAGGGCGTCACCGAGGTCACGCTGCTCGGCCAGAACGTCAACAGCTATGGCCGCGATCTGCAGTTGACCGCCCGACAGGCTGGCGACGAGACGGCCAAGCTGCGTCCGCTGTTCGCTGACCTCCTGCGAGACGTCAGCGCCATCGACGGCATCCGTCGCGTTCGCTACACCAGCCCGCACCCGAAGGACATGCGCCCCGAGACCTTCGCCGCAATGGCCGACGCTCCTGCCGTGTGCGAGCACCTCCACTACCCGTTGCAGTCCGGCAGCGACCGGGTGTTGGCGCTCATGCATCGCGGCTACACGGCCGAGCGCTACCTCGAGCGCCTCGCCGATGCGCGCCGGGTCATCGACGACCTCGCAGTGTCGACCGACATCATCGTCGGCTTCCCCGGCGAGACCGAGGCCGACTTCCAGTGCACGCTTGCCGTGGCTGCCGAGGCCGAGTACGACTACGCCTACACGTTCATCTTCTCGCCTCGTGAGGGCACGGAGGCGGCGACCATGGCGGCCGATTTCGTCGATCCGGCCGTGGTGAGCGAGCGCTTCGAGCGCCTGCGTCTGGTCGTCGAGCGGTCAGCGCTGCGTCGTCACGAGGCTCGCGTCGGCCGCGTCGAGGAAGTGCTCATCGAAGGCCCGAGCAAGCGCGATCCGTCGGTCACGAGCGGACGAACCCGCCAGAACAAGCTGGTGCACTTCGTGGCGCCCCGTGCGCTGCGCGCCGGGAGCTACGCAACCGTCGAGGTCACCCGCGCCGCGCCGCACTTCCTCGA